>CAZCWE010000087.1:0-7481 GCA_964502285.1 uncultured Spirulina sp.
CCCTCAATAGCCCCCCGCTGGCCAGCCCCGCCCCGGTTGCTCCCCCCGCTCCCCTGCCCAATTCAGAACCGCAACCCCTGTCCAGTGACGATCTAGACGATATCCCGTTTTAAGCTCGGAGCCTAACCCCTATGACTGCTTTCCTCATCACTGCCTTGATCACAACGATTAGTTTGGTGATCATTTCTAAACTGCCCTTGGGCATTGAAATCGACGGTTTCAACAAAGCCCTGATCGCGGGGCTGGTGTTCGGGGTGCTGAATGCGATCGTCGCTCCGATTTTGCTCATTTTGGCGTTGCCCGTCACATTCTTAACCCTAGGTCTTGCCTCCGGTTTGGTAAAGTTTATCGTCAATGTGATTATTTTTGCCCTCGCCGCTCAATTAGTCGAGGGCTTTCAGTTAAAAAACGGGATTTGGAGCGCAGTGATTGGCGCGATTATCCTAAGCCTCTCTAATTCGATTATTAGTAACCTGATCTACAACTTCCTCTAATTGTTCATAACCTCAAGGGCGTGATCTTCAGGTCGTCCGTTTGAGCGGAATCTCAATAATGAACGCTGTACCTTGGTTCGGTTCTGATTGGAATGTGAGCGTGCCGTTGTGTTTTTCCGTAATCACTTGATAGCTGATTGACATCCCCAAGCCGGTTCCTTTGCCGATCGCTTTGGTGGTGAAGAACGGGTCAAAGATGCGCGTCTGGGCGGATTCAGGAATGCCTGGCCCATTGTCTTGAATGGTGATTCTGACCCGTTCATGATTCAGGCAGACCGTGGTGATCTGGATTTGACTCGGATGCTGAACGATCTCTTGATAATCCCGGTGGCGATCGCGCAACTCCAGCGCATCCAAGGCATTCACCAACACATTCATAAACACCTGATTCAATTGCCCCGGATAACATTCAACCGCATCAACATTGCCGTAGTTTTTGGTGATCACGATTTCAGGATGTTCCGGTGTTGCTTTGATCCGATGATTGAGAATCATCAAGGTGTTATCAATGCCGTCGTGAATATTCACCGTTTTTGATTCCGCTTCATCTAAGCGGGAGAAGTTCCGCAGCGACGAAACAATTTCACGAATTCGGTTCGATCCCATCCGCATTGAACTGAGCAGCTTGGGCATATCCGCTTGCAGAAACTCAAAATCTAAATCCTCTAGGACTTCCTCCACTTCTGGGTGAGAACTCGGCACATATTGCTGATAGGTTTGGATGATTTCGATGAGGTGTTCAGCATAGTCTTGAACATGAATCAGGTTGCCGTGAATGAAGCTGACGGGATTGTTAATCTCATGGGCTACACCTGCCACCAATTGCCCTAAACTGGACATTTTTTCACTTTGGATCAGTTGGCTTTGGGTGGTTTTTAATTCCTGGAGTGTGGTTTCGAGATCTTGGGTTTTTTGTTGTAGGGCGATTTCCGTGCTTTTGCGATCGCTAATATCCGTAATCGTGCCCACAAACCCCTGCACTTCCCCCTGATCCTCCACCGCCAAGGCTTGAGAAATAACCCACGTCACCTTGCCATCCGGACGCTGAAAGCGGCATTCTGTACGGAACGATTGATTCTCGGCTACCGCTGTGTACCATTCTGCAAAGACGCGATCGCGATCATCTGGGTGAATCGCTCCACTCCACCCCTGCCCCAAACTCTCCGCCACCGTCAGCCCCGCAATCTGCCGCCATGGGTGATTGGTATAGAGACAATTACCCTGGGTATCCGTAAAAAAGACCCCAATGGGCGACGCTTCTGCAAGGGTTTGATACCGTTTTTCACTCGCTTGTAATTGAGTTTCGATCTCTTTTCGTTCCGTAACATCACGATGGGAACCCACCATCCGCACCGCATTTCCCGCCTCATCCCAGAGGGTTTGGCCGCGGCTGATAATCCACCGATATTGACCATCTTTACCTTGCAAACGGTGTTCAAGCGTCCAATTTGACTGTTTATTGACAACCGCGTCATTGATCGTCGCCATACAGTGCTCCACATCATCCGGATGGATACGTGTCTTCCACTCCTCAAAATCATTCTGAATTTCATGGTCGGCATACCCCAAAATCTCTTTCCAACGAGGGGCAAAAAAGACCGCATTGGTCTTGATATCCCAATCCCAAACACCATCATTATTCGCCTGAATCGCTAGCTGTAAGCGTTCTTCCGTTGCCTGAAGCGTGGCTAACGTTCGTTCTCGTTCTTGATAGATGGCTTTGCGATCGCTGATGTCACGGGTAACGCTGGCATAGCACAGCGGTTCTCCGGTTTGCACATCATTGACGAGGAACAAACTAAACTCAACGGGAATACTATGGCCGGTTGCAAAGTTTTTGAACTCAAACTCGCCAGACCATGTTTTTTCTTGTTGAACAATGGGCAGAATTTCTGCTTGTAGCTCTGGTAAGCGATCGGCTGGAAAGTAATCAAACATTGATGTTTGTTTGACGGCTTCTACATTGGACAACCCCACCATTTTCAAGCCTGCGGAGTTGACAAATAGCCCGCTGCCATCTAGGTCAGCGATGCCAATAAAATCGCTGCTATTTTCCACCAGTGCCGCGAGTTTTTGCTGTTCAGCTTCAGCTTGCTTGCGATCGCTAATATCCGTGATGATGCCGTCAATGCGAATGACTGCACCGGCTTGGTCATAAATGAGTTGGGCGCGATCGCGCACCCAACGCACTTCACCATCTACCCGAATAATGCGATATTCTAGTTCTTTAAATCCCTGTTTTAATAATAATTCCTGAGATAAATTAACCCGTTCTTGATCATCAGGATGAATCACATCCAACCAAAGATCACTGTTTTTGTAAAATTCCGCTAAGGAATATCCGTACAATGTTTCCGCAGCAGAGTTGATATACGTTAATTGATGCGTCTGAGGACAGAGTGACCAAATCACATCTTGGAGGGAGTCGAGAATATTATTGAGCCGTTGCTCACTTTGCCGTAATGCTTCCGTTCGTTCGGCAACGCGAGATTCTAGGGTTTCATTGAGATGCTCTAGCGTTTCGATTTGTTGCTTCTGTTCGGTGATATCTAAGATCCAGCCATCCCAAAGAATTGACCCATCTGCTAATTTTTCGGGTTGAGCCGATGCCTTGATCCATTTGATATTTCCCGATGGTAAAAAACAACGCCCCTCCCACTGCCACCGTTGCAAGGTTGTAGCCGATTCTAGAATACTGGCTTTGAGCTGGGATTGCTCATCCGGATGGGTGACATCTAACAACAGGGTTCCCCCTTTTTGAACTTGTTGAGGGGTTAATTCAAACAGCACCTCACACCCCGCAGAAATGTAGGGAAAAATCATCTCGCCCGTATGGGGAGTGAACTTGAATTGGTATAAAACACCCAAAACGTTATCAGCAAGTTTTTTGAGCTGCTGCGGACTATGCAATAAGCTCGAACTATTCACCGCTTTTTCATTCTGCTGAGGAACGTTGGGGGGATTTTCAGGATGGGAATACGAAGATTTTGTGGAGACATCAGAAAAATTCATCACCATCGGGCAATTGTTCTAGAAACTATGGAGACTTTAGCAGGAACTCTGATAATCGAGAAAGCGTAAAATTACAGAAAAATAATACAGTTTTTAGTGGAAGGATCGAGGTTAAACGCTTCGCTCGCCTATGATAGATCTGAATTATGAAAAACTTGTGAATATTGTGCAAATCTAGGACAAATTCTCAGAACTTGTCCCAAGCTCATGCTTCCCTGATGATGGGGCTCTAGGCCGTCGCCAGGGCAGACCAGCGCACCGTTAAGCCGGAGCGGGGGTGTAATGAGGGAATGCGATCTAAGCTCAGGTCTTGATCGGGCAGAATTTCCCATTGATAGTGACGCAACAGTTGGGCGGCGAAAATTTTCATTTCCATTTGCGCGAAGGCTAAGCCTAAACACACCCTGGGGCCACCGCCAAACCCCACCAGGCGGAAGTCGCCGGGCTTGGCTTGGGGGGTTTCGGGATTGAAGCGATCGGGGTCGAAGTGGTGGGGGTTTGGGTAGTAGTCGGGGAGTTTGTGGGTTCCGTCGATGCGATAGAGGACTTGCCAACCGGCGGGGATGTGGTAGCCATTGAATTCAAAGGCTTTGACGACACCCCGAAATCCGCCGCCGACGGGGGGATAGAGCCGCTCGACTTCGGTGAGGACTTGCTCAAGGTAGGGCATGGTTTTGAGTTGGGCGAGGTCGAGGGGGCCTTGGGTGGCGAGGGTCTGTTGTTCGGCGCGGGCCCGATCGCACACATCCCTGGACTGCCCTAGGGCCATGACGAGGGAGGTGAGCATGGAGGTGGTGGTTTCATGGCCCGCGAAAAGCATCAGGAGGGCTTGGGCTTTGAGTTCGTCGAGGCTGAGGCGATCGCCGTTTTCGTCTTCTGTTTGCACTAGGAGGCCGAGGGCATCGCGGGTGGGGTTGTGGTAGCGGTCTTGGATGGCGGTTTCTAGGTGATTGAGGATGCGATCGCGGGCTCGCAGGGCCTTCCCAAAGGTCGTCCACGGCAGGTTAATCGGCACCGAAAAAAGACCGGCGGATAGTTCTTTAAACCACTGGGAAAGCTGGATGGTTTGATCACCGGGTTCGCTGCCGAGGAGTAGGGTGCTGGCGATCGCAAAGGTCATTTGTTTGAGTTCATCTAGCATCGTCGCCTCGCCTTTTGTGACCCAACGATCAAGATAGTGGCGACATACATCGTTCATGGTGGTGAAATAGTTGGCCAAGGCGGGGCCATGGAAGGCGGGCATCAGCAGTTTCCGGTTGCGGCGATGTTCTTCTCCCTCCATCAGAAACAGCGATCGCCCCAACAGGGTTTTAAAGGTGTCGGGCCAACCCTCCCGCCAGGAGAAGTGATCCATGTGGGTGGATAAAATAAACCGATTGGCCTCTGCTCCCGCCATGATCACCGTGGGGCGGTTGAGAATCTGCGTTTTGAAAATGGGGCCGTACTGTTCTTGACGTTTAAGGGCGAAGTCGCGATCGCGCAGAAATTGCAGCGTCTCACCAATCACCGGTAAGCCTAAAGAACCGGGGGGTAATGGAGCAGAAGTCATGGGCAAAAAAATTGGGTAGAGTCCCCTCTAACGGTAGCCTTCCCGCTGGGGAGTTGCCGAGATTTCCAGAGGGTGCTGTTCAGCCAGGGGTAAACCTCCAAGCTACTGCTTATACACAACCCTCAAATCCTGACCTAAGTTGCGATCGATCCCCCTACATCCCCCTTTTCAAGGGGGACTTTTTTCGGTTCCCCCCTTCAAAAAGGGGGGCTAGGGGGGATCACGATAGTTCTGGAACTTGAGATTGATTTATGTATAAGCGGTAAACCTTCGAGGGGGGCGATCGCGGCAAAATAGCCCAGTAATTGGCTCTGTCATCACTGGAATTTCGAGGCTCAGGCACACTCCCAGAAAGAGAGCATGAGGCGTTCCACTGAGTGAGCTAAAATGAAGGCTTAAGCTCCCCCTTTGGTCTGATTGAGTGCGATCGCATGAGTACCGATTCCTTCTCCGCTTCATCCCAGTTCGGCACGGATGACCACGATATCCAAATCACCGAGCAGTTGATGTCGCAGTCCCAAAACTACAAAAAGTTGTTGGGGTTTGTGTTGGAATGGACGGGGCGGGAGCCATTGCTGACGCAGATTCTGTTCAAGATGATGCTAGAGACCGATCGCCCACCCATTGCCGGGGAAGAGGCTAAGTGGGTGGATGGCCTGATTCGATCGCGCCTTTTGAAAGTCTGGGATACCGATCCGCAATTGAAGCCACTGCAAATGCTGCGCGATCGCCTCACCAGCCAGCGGGATAAACGCAAAAGCCTCAACCTCCTGCGCTACTATCTCAAAATTCTTCGCCAAGAAGAAGTCTTCGCCGACAGCAGCCCAGAACAAAAAGAATTGCGCCTTTTGGGGTTGATCGCCAAACAACGGGGCCGGGTGCAAGTCCATAACCGGATTTACGAAACTATCTTCAATGAAGACTGGGTCAACACCGAAATCAAAAAGATTGAAACCAGTCTCGGCCCCGATGATGAAGAGTTTCTGCGTATTTTTGAAGAACTCGAACGCACTCTCCTCACCTCCCAGAGCCGGATCATTGCCCGCATCGAAAACGGCGAAGAAAAAGTTAACGCCAATCAACTGATCCACGAAGTTCTCCGGGAAGTCACTTCAAAAATCGGGGAACTCGTGGGAGCCGATCGCACCAGTATTTTTCTGCTCAATGATGAAAAAACAGAGCTTTGGTCTCTCGTTGCCGAAGATGCCACCGGGCAATTGCTCGATATCCGGGTGCGGGTGGGGGAAGGGATTGCCGGGGCAGTGGCAAAGCATAAACAGGTGATCCATATTCCGGATAATGTTTATGATGATCCGCGATCGCGCCTCGTCCAAGAATCCGACCAAAAATACAACTATTACACCCGCAACATCCTCGCCTTCCCGATCCTCAACGATGCCCTCGACCTGATCGCCGTCGTCCAACTCCTCAACAAAGTCTCCAAAACCGGCGAAGCCACCGGATTCAGCCACCGCGACCTGGAGCAATTGGCCAAGTGCGTGATCCCAATTCGGCGCATCCTCGAAAGTTGTCAATCCTCCTACGAAGCGATTAAGCGGGCCCAGGCATCGGCGGCGCTGGCCAAGGCAACGCGATCGCTCGATCAAGTCAACCTCGACACCTCCATGATCCTGCAACGGGTCATGGATGCCGCCAAAGAACTGCTCAACGCCGATCGCTCCACCCTCTGGCTCTACGACGACAAGCGCGGCGACCTCTGGACACGACTCCCCAAAGAAGGCGTGATCCGTTGTCCCATGGGCATCGGGTTCGCTGGCCAAGTGGCCCAAAGCCGCGAACCAATGGTGATCGGCTATGACCTCTACGACGACCCCAACGCCGAAAACGCCAAAAAAACCGACGCTCAAACCCACTACCGCACCTGTAGCCTCCTGTGTATGCCCGTGCTCAGCCCCGATGGGCAACTCCTCGGCGTCAGCCAACTGATCAACAAACGCAAAACCGGCTCCGAGAACGAAACCTACCAAAAAGCCCAATATCCGAAAGTCCCCTCCTTCTTTAAAGCCAGCTTTGATCGCAACGATCGCCAATCCATGCAAGTCTTTAACGAGCGCGTCGGAGCGATTCTGCAATTCGCCAAAACCCACGAAACCCTGAAAGAATCCAACGCCCAAGGGGATGCTCAAGATGTGCTCGAACAAGCGTTGATTTTGCTCGGTAACGCCATTGACCCCGATGCCGGGGATGGTCAATACGATGCTTTTTATGGTGTATTGCGGGGTTTGGGGTTAGCCCTCCAACGGAAATTTGCGGCCGAACATAGTCATATCTTTCTGATCGATCGCACTCGCCAAGAGTTGTGGACGTTGGTGATCGATCCGCAGCGGAAATGCCCCCGTGAACTGCGGATGTCTGCCCGGCAAGGCATTGCGTTGCGGGTGTTGGCCAGTGCCGAAGCGAAAAAA
>CAZCWE010000087.1:7491-8667 GCA_964502285.1 uncultured Spirulina sp.
AGTAATAAGGCCGCCCAATTACCGGACAATCTGGTGCGGATTGGGTTGCGGCGATCGCAACTCAGCAGCCTGCAAAGTGTGCTACTCTTACCGATCTTTGATGCCGATAACGCCCCCGTTGCGATCGTTCGTCTGTTAAACCATGAATCCGGACGCGGCTTTAGCCGTCAAGACAGCGAATCCCTCACCGCCATCAGCCCAACCCTCATGCCGATCCTCCAAACGGTTCAAACCCTCTCCCAATCCTTGAACCGCCCGGCTGCCTAGCGCCCCTACCGCCGCCCGTCCCATCCTCTAGCAGCCATCCACCGCGAAAACCAGTGTGAGTTGTAACAATACTTGACATTTCCCCTCAACCACGTTTTGCGCTAAGCTGTGATCAAGCAGATTAAGTTTTCTTACGGTAAACACGGCATTTTGCTCTGAAATCAAGACTAAGCCGCAGTGATTGAATGTCTGAATTCAGTCTGATCAAACCATAACATTTATAATTTTTTAACGTTTATACATTGCGCTTCACGAAATACGTGAATATACTGAGTAGTATAGACAAGTCTCCCGCAAGGCTGTATTACCTATCTAAGGCCATGTTGACTCTTTTACGCACCACTAGCATTTTGACCCTGCTCGGACTCCAGATCGTTCTTGGTTCGTCGGGTGCTAAGGCCTGGGATTTACAAGAGCAGCCTGATCAAGGAGGGTCTAGTTCGGTGTCGTTTATTCAAGACCACCCCCTTGACCCCTCTACTCAGAAAAAGTTTGAGCCAGACCAGGATAACGGTGGCCCAAGCCGCACCTCTGGAGCGGGTGGACACTAGTTCTGGTTCAGTTCATTGGCTGTCGTTGTAATCAACGCCCCTCAGATTACAGCAGTGAGATAGCTAAAGTCTTGAGTTGACCGGACACAGCGACCCGCCTTGTGAGCCAACACCGTTGCCATGCCGACCGTTTCAAAAAGCAAAGTATGGCTAAACAATACCCACGCTTCTCTTGCCACCTCCCCATGATTATGGGCTTGGGACGTGACCAGAATGCCCTGAATTTGCACTATAATCCAGTCAAGCTTACGACCGTGTTCTTCCCGCTTAGGATTCGGGATCAGATTGTCTTCAAGTTGTCATGAATATGAAGCATGGGAAGACTGCAAAAGCAGATATTTTACTGGTTGACGATACG
>CAZCWE010000087.1:8702-12128 GCA_964502285.1 uncultured Spirulina sp.
CAACAGCATTAACCCAACATGGCTATAAGGTTCGCAGTGCGATCAATGGCAAGATGGCGATTATGGGTGCGAAAGCCCTGCCACCAGATCTAATCCTGCTTGATATTTGTATGGCTGGTATGGATGGCTATGAAGTGTGCCAACATCTTAAAGCCGATCAACTCACGGCCGATGTTCCGGTGATTTTTATCAGTGCTTTGGATGAAGTTTTGGATAAAGTCAAAGCATTCTCGGTCGGTGGTGTTGATTACATTACCAAACCGTTTCATTTTGGCGAGGTGTTAGCACGGGTTCAAAATCAACTGATTATTCGTCAACTCCGCATTTCACTAGAGCAACTCAATGAACAACTCGAAGCGCGTGTTAGTGAGCGAACCCAGGCCCTAGAGCGCGAAATCCAAGAACGCAAGCAAGCTCAAAACGACTTACTCTATCTTGCGCTCCATGATCCCCTCACAAAACTACCGAATCGTGCTCTTTTGATGGAGCGGCTACAGGCAATGTTGCTGTATAGCCAAGATCATGAACGGTATGGCTTTGCCGTTTTATTTTTAGATTGCGATCGCTTCAAGCGGGTCAACGACTCCCTCGGTCATACGGTGGGAGATCGGCTGCTGGTGGCGATCGCTGAACGGCTATCCGCCTGCCTCCGGAGTCAAGATACCCTAGCGCGGTTAGGCGGCGATGAGTTTGCCCTGCTGATCGATGGTGTCGATCGCGCCCAGGATGTGATCGACTTAGCGCAGGCTCTCAACACTCAACTCGCCCAAGCATTTCATCTCGTTGATTATGAAATTTTTATCAATGCCAGTATTGGGATTGTGTTTAACTGCGATCGCTTTTACGCAGAATTAAGCCCTGAGAGCACCGTCGGCAAAGGCTGTTATGAAATTTTCAATGCGAAACTTCATCATCAAGCCCGTTATCTCCTCGAACTCGAAACGGATTTACGTCACGCCCTAGACCATGACGAATTCACCCTGTATTATCAGCCCATCATTTCCCTACAACGGGGAAAAATCATCGGCTTTGAAGCCTTGATTCGCTGGAATCATCCCCAAAAAGGCTTTATTTCACCGGGGAAATTCATCCCGGCCGCTGAAGAAACTGGCTTAATTATTCCGATCGGCGAATGGGTTTTTAATACGGCGTGTCATCAATTAAAACATTGGCATGATAGTCAAGTCACACCGGAACCGTTAATTATGAGTATTAACTTTTCGGTGCGCCAATTTTCTCAAGCTAACTTCCTCGGCAAGATTGATCACACCCTCCATCGTAGCCAAGTTGATAGTGCCTATCTCAAGCTTGAAGTCACAGAAAGCGTATTAATTGAACAGCCAGAAGCGGTGATGTCGCTGTTAGCAGAATTAAAGTTACGCCAACTGCAACTCAGTTTAGATGATTTTGGGACGGGGTTTTCATCGCTGAGTTATTTACATCGTTTTCCGATGGATACATTGAAGATTGACCAGTCGTTTGTGAGTCGGATTGGTGAGGCTCCGAAGAATTTAGAAATTGTGCAGGCGATTATTGCCCTAGGGCATAATTTGGGGATTGAAACGATCGCAGAGGGGATTGAAACGGCGCATCAGTTGGCGCATTTGCGGGCGTTGGGGTGTGAATATGGCCAGGGCTACTTTTTTGCGCGGCCGTTACCGGCGGCGGAGGCGGAACTGTTGCTGCGGCGTAACCCGTGTTGGTAGGAATTGGGGGGTTATTGCAGTTGCGCGATCGCACCTCGATTTAACAGCGTGGCTTGGGTGAGGAGATCGTAAACGGTGGCTAATAAAAGACGCTGTTCATTGATTTCAAACTGAACGGTAATGCGATCGGTGCCGACATCTCCGGGGGGGTTGAGGGTGGCGATGCGGGTGTCGCTGTGCTGTTCGAGGGCGCGGTATTGGGCTTGGTGTTGGAGTTGTTGACTGACCATGCGCCCCTGTTCGTCGTAGGTGACGGTGGCGGCGGCGGTGCTGCCGAGTTCGCCAATATCGAGGCGGATTTCGGTTTGGCCGCTGCGGGCGACTTGGAGGGTGAGGACTTCATCGCGGACACAGGGATAGCGTTGGCCCTGGGTGAAGAGGGTGAAGTAGGTGTAGGTGCGGGTGGCGGGTTCCCAGAGGCGGATGGCGTAGCTGTGGTGGAGGTAGTCGTCGATGTGATGGATGCGCTGAAGGCTGAGAGCGCCGTGACAGACGGCGGTGAAGGGCTGGTCTTGTTTGAGGCGCGATCGCCCAAAGTAGGCCGTGATTAAATCCTGCACGGCGGGAATCAAGCAACTGCCGCCGACGAGTAACACCTGTTCGATGTCGCTTTTATGTACCCCTTGGGTGAGGGCGAGTTGGAGCACGGTGTCGAGGGCATCGCGCAAATGCTCTAGGAAAAAATTGCGTTCGAGAATTTCCGTGAGGCGATCGCGGTCTAAATCCACCTCATACACCGTCAACGTCTCCTCATCCAACCAACTTTCTGAAGCCACCGAATTCTGGGAAAGCTGAATTTTTAACCGTTCAGAGAGTTCGAGCAATTGTTGCCAAGCCGTCATCGTCAAGGATTCCCGCGCTGTGCCGCGCTGTTGGAGATAATCCTCCGCAATCCAAATATCCACATCTTCCCCACCCAGCACGGCATCGGCTTTCGCGATCACCTGGGCTTGCAGCGTGTCGGCAGTGGGGTGTTGCTGGGTGCGCACGAGGCTAAGATCCAATGTCCCCCCGCCAAAATCCACCACCAAGACGATCGCATTGGGATGATCCACCCCATAGCCCAAGGCGGCCGCCGTGGATTCGTCCACAAACTGCACCTGTTCAATGCCGTGTTGCATCGCCCAGGCCTTAAACCAATGAAGATATTGCTCAAACGCGCCGACGGGAATGGTGAGGATGAGACTGGACGGTGCAAAGGGCTGGAGACCTTGCCAAATCGTGGTTAAAAACTGTTCGGCGATCTCCCGACTGCTGTAGCTCACCCCATCAAGGCTGCGGGGCGGCGTGGGGAATGCGGCGACAAGATCCCGCTTAAACCCCCGGAAGCGGCGTTGGGGATTGCGCTCACCGAGGCGATGGCGGCGCACCGGTTCACCGACGACCTGAGTGTGAGCATCCTGCACATACACCAAACTGGGAATGACGGGAACCTGCGGCCCGGTGGTGGGGGAAAACAGGCGGGTGATGCCGTCGATTTGAATGCTTTCTGGGCGTTGGGTGTCGGGGGCAAGCAGACTGACAAGGGTGTTGCTCGTGCCAAAATCAATCGCAACCGTGGTCATAATATTTGGAGCAATCCACGCGGTTTACAGCAGCAGGCGGGAGTCCCCAGGCTGGGGCAGGGTGGGGGGTAACGGCGCGGCGGGTGGCGCGGGGGGTGAGGGTTCGGGTTGAGGCGGCGGTGCGCGCCTTGTTCCCGCTGGCCGAGATGCTGGCC
>CAZCWE010000088.1:0-548 GCA_964502285.1 uncultured Spirulina sp.
ATTTAGCAAGGGCGCACGGGGAGTCCTCCCCTGCCGATAGTGGTTCAAACAACAATTTGCATAAGTCCTGTTTGTTTTATTGGGCAGCGTTAAAAACCTGCCCAGCCGTTAATTCTAGTTTGGGAAATGTGGGGGAAATAATGCGATCGCCCGCCTCTAAGCCGTCGGTAATGGCGGTGAGTTCATCTCCTTGGAGTCCGATTTCTACCGGTTGTTTTTCAGCGGTTCCAGCGTCACTGATCGTCCAAACATAGGCCGCATCGCCCTCTTCTTGCACCACGAGGGAAGGCACGGTCAACACATTTCGCTCGGCTTCGACTTCAATGGTGACGCTGACTTGGCTGCCAGGGATTAATGTCCCGCTGGGCCGGTCGAGGACAATCACCGCCGCCACTCGGCCGGGGTCTTCGCCGCCGCCAAAGGAGTTACTGTCTCCTGAGGCGATCGCCACCCGATCCACCCGTTCCACCCGCGCCGGAAATGTGCCGGACACTGTCCCGATCGCTTCGACGGTGGCGGGTTGGGCGGTTTTGATTAGGGGGACTTGC
>CAZCWE010000088.1:558-10551 GCA_964502285.1 uncultured Spirulina sp.
CTTCGACTTCTTCGCGGCGGGGGTCGCCAATGGTGAGGAGGCGATCGCCCTGTTGCAGCACATCCCCGGTTTTGGCATGGATCGCCAAGACGCGCCCGCCCGTCGTGGCGCGGATCAGGCTACTGTTGGCGAAGCTTTCTTCGTCCCGTTGCAGATTGAGTTGCGCCACGGCCAATTCCCGCAGGCTCACGTCTACAGCTTGGCGATGGTTGGCGAGGGTGAGTTGTTGGGTTTGAATCGTATCCTGTTGATTGTTGAGGGTTTGCGATCGCTCCAAACGCAGATTGGTGACGGCCAAGCGAGCATCTTCGACGGAGCGGCGTTGATTCACGAGGCGAGACTGGGCATCCCGTAACTCTTGCTGAACTCGCCGCAGTTCATCCGCCGCCAGATAGCCCTGCTCGACGAGATCTTGGGTGGTTTGAACGGTATTTTCCAGATCGGGGATTGTTTGGGCTTGGCGTTGTAATTCTTCCTGAGCCTGGGAGAGGTTCAATTCGGCCTGTTGCAAGGCGGTGCGATTATCGGCCTGACTGCGTTGGGTGCGTTGGGCGTTGAGGAGTTCCACCTCTGCCCGTTGCACATCCCGCTGTTTGGTGGTGACTTCTGAGCGTTTTTGGGTGATTTCGAGGCGTTTTTGTTCGAGTTGGGCCAAGCCGTCGGGGTTCCGCAACCGCATCAGGATTTGGTTGTTTTGAATCGGGCTGTTAATGCTCACCTCGATGCGTTCAACGATCGCTGTATTGTTGGCCGTCGTCGGCGCGGTGAGGGTTTGTTGATTGCCCACCTTAACCAAGCCGCCCGCCGTCACCGTCTTGAGCACATCCCCCCGCTCAACGGTGATCACCTCCACCTCTAGGGGGGCGGCGGTTGGCCGCCAAATCCACCAAGCTGCCCCGCCCAAGCTCAGGAGGGCGATCGCACCCGAACCCAGGAGCCAACGGATGCCCGTGCGATAACGTTGTTGTGCCGTCTGCGTCATGGCCGCGATGATCAAGGACTGCCCGCAGGATAGGCGATCGCTCCCCATTCGTCTAGGGTGAACAGGAATCAATTGCATCCTTCGGCTAGGCGATCGCCCCGCTCCCCCGTAGCATAGAAAATACTGATCATTCCCGTTTCTGTGCCATGGCTGTTCCTGCTGATCGTGCTCACCGTGCCGCCCAACTTCGCCAAGAACTCCAGCGGGCGGGCTATGCCTACTATGTCCTTGATGACCCGATCCTGCCGGATTCGGTCTATGACTCGCTTTATCGAGAACTGCAAGACCTCGAACAGCAGCACCCCGAACTGATCACCCCGGACAGTCCGACGCAACGAGTGGGCGATCGCCCCGCCCAGCAATTCCCCTCCGTCCGCCATCACATCCCCCTCTACAGCCTTGAAAATGCCTTTAATCTCGGCGAGTTGCAGCAATGGCAAGACCGCTGGCAGCGTCACGCAGCAACGGTTCCGGAGTTTGACTATGTGTGTGAATTAAAAATTGATGGGTCTGCGATCGCCCTCACCTACGAAAACGGCCTGTTAACGCGCGGTGTCACCCGTGGCGACGGCGTGACCGGCGAAGACATCACCCCCAACGTCCGCACAATCCGCTCCATTCCCCTCAAACTAAACCATCCCGACCCCCCCGCCCGCGTCGAAATCCGGGGCGAAGCCTTCTTACCCCTAGGGGAATTTGAACGGATCAACGCCGAACGGGAGGCGAACGGCGACGCGCTCTTCGCCAACCCCCGCAACGCCGCCGCCGGAACCCTCCGCCAACTCGACCCCCAAATCGTCGATCAGCGCCGCCTCGACTTTTTCGCCTACACCCTGCATATTCCCTCCGATCCAACACTGCACCCCCAAACCCAATGGGATGCCCTCGAACTGTTACAGGCTATGGGGTTGCGGGTCAATCCCAACCGGCAACGGTGCGCAGATCTAGCCGCCGTGTGGGCCTATTTTGACCAGTGGGATACCGCACGGCGGGATCTGCCCTACATGACCGATGGGGTGGTGGTGAAGTTGAACCCCGTCCCGCTGCAAACGCAGTTGGGCTTTACCCAAAAGTTTCCCCGCTGGGCGATCGCCCTCAAATATCCCGCCGAAGAAGTGGCCACCCGTGTGAATGCGATCGCGGTGAATGTGGGGCGCACCGGAGCCGTAACCCCGATGGCGATTATGGAACCGGTACAAGTGGCGGGCACAACGGTGCAGCGGGCGACGCTACACAATGCCGATCGCGTCGCAGAGTTGGATATTCGCGTCGGGGATACGGTGATTATTCGCAAGGCGGGGGAAATTATCCCGGAGGTGGTGCGGGTCTTGGCGGAACTGCGCCCACCCCAAACGGCCCGGTTTCAAATGCCCACCGCCTGCCCAGAATGTGCAACTCCCCTCGTGCGTCCGGCGGATGAAGCGGTGACGCGCTGCGTGAATCGTGCCTGTCCGGCGATCGTGCGGGGGGCGCTGGAGCATTGGGGCAGCCGGGATGCCTTGGATATTCAGGGCTTGGGGGAAAAATGGGTGGCGCAGTTGGTGGCGGCGGAGTTGGTGCGATCGCTTGCTGACCTCTACACCCTCACCCCCGATCAACTCCTCACCCTAGAACGCATGGGCAAAAAATCGGCGCAAAACTTAGTGAATGCGATCGCCGCCTCCAAAACCCAACCCTTCGCCCGTGTCCTCTATGGGTTAGGCATTCGTCATGTGGGCAAAGTCAACGCCGAAGTCCTTACCCAAACCTTCCCCACCGTGGCGCAACTGGCCGAGGCGCGAGTCAGTGACCTTGAAGCCGTCTATGGCATCGGGACGGAAATCGCCGAATCGGTCTATCACTGGTTTCAAAACCCAGCCAATCAAGCCCTGATCACCGACCTCCAAGGGGCTGGGCTGTGTTTTGAAAATACCTCGGAGCCAGCGGCCACGGCCCAGGGTGTGAATGATGCGATCATCGGTCAAACCTTTGTGATCACCGGCACGCTTCCCACCCTGAGCCGACAAGAAGCCACCGACCTGATTAAACAGGCCGGTGGCAAAGTTGTGAGTTCAGTTAGTTCAAAAACAAAGTACCTAGTGGCGGGAGAGAAAGCCGGTTCAAAACTGGCGAAGGCGCAGGAACTCGGCATTCAAATCCTCGACGAACCACAGTTCCGTCAACTCCTTCAGTTTAGTTCCTAACTTTATATCGATGCAGTCCCAATCATCCCTAACCAATCGTTCTAGGCTTCGTCGCGGCGGACTTTGAGCGCACCCAGAGCGGCAACACCCAAGAGACCCAACAACGTAGCAGGTTCGGGAACAGGTTCGGGGTTCATGGGGTCGCCGGTCAAACCACGCACTGCGAAGACAGCATCATTGAAGTCACGGTCAGAACCGTCTTCTATCGTGCCGAACAAATCTTCAACGCCGATCAAAGTCCAGTATTCGGCAGTGGCTGCATCGTAGTAAGAACGAGCGATGAAGTGCTGGAGACCATCGGGGTTGTCGCTGGCCTTCGTGCCGTAGGTGTACCGAGAGTAGTCAGTTTTCGCGTTGTATTGTTTCAGGAAGAAATCAAGTTGGGTATCACCAGCAAAGGTGCCGAGGCTCACGCCGTCGCCCAGGTTTAACGCACCATCGGCTTCTGACAGGATGCTGTCCTTGGAAGAGATGTCACTGAAGATGGTTTGCTTTGCGCCACCGTTGACGGAGTAGGACAGAGTGTTGCGGTAGCTTGCGCCTTCGTTGATGAAGTAGACTTCGAGGGGTTCAGCGCCATCTAACCAGCGGAGGGTTTCGGGGTCAAGGTCGATTAACTTGGCGGCGCTGTCTTTGATTTCTAAGCGCTCGGAGTTGACCATGCTGTTGAACGTGTTGAAGAGGCTTTCGTTGCTTTCTTTTAAGTTCAGGCTTTGAGCGTTGGCTGCGCCAGCAGAGAAAAGGGCGGTGGCAGCGGCAAGGGTCAAACTTACGGTTTTCAGGGTGAAGGATTTCATAGGACTTTTGGGACTCACTTAATACATCTGTTAACAGTCTAGGAGAAAAATCAGGGGGTGGGAAGATTAAAAATGAGGTTTTACATAAACTTGTTTTTTGTTGGGGGGAGTTTAAAGCTGCTGTAAATCCTGATGATGTTAATCGAGAAAAAATTGAGGTAGGCTGTGCTGCCTTGGCTTTAGTTTAGCACGAATTCTGAAATTGCGAAAACCATGTATACCAAGGGTTATGGTTATTCTCTTTGAGGCAAAAAATAAGTGTTTGTACGTGATTATTTTGGGTGTTTCTTAACAATATCAGTGATTATACTGAGATTCTTTGAAGCAGTAGAGAAGCCGATGATTTTAGCGATTTTGATCGAGATCACACCTTAGCGAAATGGGAATCACTCTGACTGTTTTTCGCTTTATGTCGGGGAAAGCTGCATGATATACGTGATTATACTGAGGGATTTTGAGAGGGATGAAAACCGGATGATTTTAGCGATTTTTGATCTAGATCACACCTTAACGAAACGGGAATCACTCTTGCTGTTCTTTCGTTTTGTGCGGGGGGAACTGCGTTTTCTGGGGGGACTGGTGCGGTTGCTGCCGGCGATCGCCCGCTACGCCCTCAAACAGATTGACAACCAGCGGCTGAAACAGGCGTTTTTTCAGGAATATCTGGGGCAATGGGAGCGATCGACAGTGACGGCGTTGGGGGAGCGGTTTGTGGCGCGATATTTACCGGGGATGCTGCGATCGCAGGCCGTCGAGCGGCTCCGCTGGCATCAAGCCCAGGGACACCGGACGTTAATCGTTAGTGCGTCCCCGGAATTGTATGTGCGGCCCTTGGCGCAACAGTTGGGGATGGATGGGGGGTTGGGGACGCGCTTGGTGGTGGTGGCGGGGCGGTTGACGGGGGAGATCGACGGGGCGAATTGTTATGGGGCGGAGAAGGTGCGGCGGTTGCGGGCATGGCTGGGGGACGTAGAACCCGACGAAATCTATGCCTATGGCGATAGTCGGGGCGATCGCGAATTGTTAGCGATCGCCACTCATCCCTATTACCGCTGTTTTGGCCCGTGAGCGATCGCGCCTCGGCAGAGAGTGTAAAGCAGTCTTGACACTCCCCAGCCTAAAGGCGTGGGGATTCTTGGTATAAAAAGAGACCTTTAGGGGGGATCACGCTAGTTTTGGAACTTGAGATGGGTTTATGTATAGCAGTAGCTGCATAAGCTGGGATGCACCCGTTGGGTGTTTGGGCTCCGAGGGGCGATCGCACTCACGGTGCAGTGGTGACTTTTGGGTTGAGGGTGGCTTGATAGAGTTGCGCGAGGGTGGTGCCGTCGTCGGGATAGAGGGCTAAACCGGCTGCCACGCTGACGGGTAGAGCCAATTGCCCTTCGAGCAAAAAGACCTCATGGGAAAAGAGATGGATAAAATCCTGAACGGCTTGGGTTCCGGTGGGGCGGCTGATGCCATAGAGGCCGATGATAAATTCTCCGCCGCTCCAGCGGGCGACGATATCTTCAGGGGAGCAGGCGTGTTTGAGGAGTTGGCCAAAGCGTTGGAGGATGCGATCGCCCACATCATGGCCATGGTCGCGGTTGATCTGTTGGAGGTCTTGAATCGAGAGGGTAACGAAGCCAATGGTCTGATGTTCTTGGGTGGCACAGTGGAAAAACCGCTGAAAATCCTGCTCCGAGCGATAGCGGTTCGCCACGCCGGTGAGGGGGTCTTTTTCGGTGAGGTCACGGAGCAGGCGACTGCGTTCGAGGCGGTTAAAAATGCGGGTGACGAGTTCCGGCTCGGTGACGGGTTTGCAAATGTAGTCATCTGCGCCAAATTGATACATTTGCTGGAGGGTGGTGCGATCGCGACTCGCCGACAAAAAGACAATGGGCAACTGCGACCATTGGGGATCATTGCGCACCACTTGGCAGAGTTCCAAACCGTTGATGTAGGGCATATCCACATCCAAAATCAGCAGATCTGGCGACACCTGCTGAAGCGTTTCCCAAAAGTTGCGCGGATCGTTGAGGGTCTGCACGTCAATCCGCCAAGGGGTGAGCATGGCGGCCAAGCCATCGAGCAAAATCGCATCATCATCGACGGCTAAAATCGTCGCCTCCGAGGCCGTTTGTTGCTGGAGATGCTGGGTGATGATGCCCATAAGTTGCACGGGCGCAATGGGTTTGACCACAAAGCCCGTGACCCCCAGACGCGCCACGGAAACACGGTTATGAAAGGTATTTTGGGCCGTTAAGACCAGAGTGATCGGCGGTCGTTCTAAGGTGCGCAGGTGCTCTAAGATCACCAGACCCACGGCTTGGGTCTTGGGAAAGTCTAGTTCTAGCACCACCATGTCGGGAATGTGGCCGGTGAATTGAGGGTTTTGCCATTGTTGGATGGCAGCGATCGCAGCATCACCAGTCGCCACATAATCCACGTCTAGCGGCCATTGCTGGGCTTCTGTTTGTACCGCCTCGATGTAGGGGGTGTCGGGGTCGATGATCAAGACGTGGGGCGATCGCTCCGTCGGGATTTCGCGGGGAGTGACGGGGAGGAGCGGGGGCGGCTCTGGTTCCGCAGCGGGGGAATCGGTGGGGAGGATCTCCGTCAGGGCGGTGAGGGTCGCCCGGAGGGTCGTACTCTCTAAGGTTGTGATCGGCTCCATCAGAGCCAGTTCTAACTGCCGGGCCAGCTCTGACCCGGCGGGTAAACCAAACATTCCCAACGACCCGACTAATTTATGGGCTTGGCGTTCCGCATCAAAGCGGAGGTCTTCCTGTAATTTGCCGGTTTCAAGGGCAGCGATCGCCTGCTCTAGCACCGCCATCCGGGCCAAAATCGGCTCCCGAAACTGCGTCCACAGTTTCGCGATCGCCCCCTGTAGCGCCGCCGCCTTATCCGGCGTGGGCGGGGGTGAGGGCGCGATCGGGTCTGCCACCGGAGCCGAGTCCGGTGCATCCGCCTCCACCGTTGCCGGCAATGCCTTCAAACAATAGCCCACCCCATACACCGTATCGATCGCACCATCCGCCCCCACCGTTTTCAACTTGCGCCGCAGCCCCTTAATATGCGCCCGCACCGTTTCTTCCCCCGGCGGATCATCAAAAGACCATAAATGCTCCAGAATCGCCCCTTTTGTAAACACCTGTTTCGGGTGGCGTAAAAACAACTCCAGCAAGTTATATTCCTTCGGCGACAGCGTCAACAGGTGCTCATGCCACTTCACTTCGCAGGCACTGGGATCAAGCTGCAACGGCCCCCAGGTCAAAATCGGCGCACTCGAATCACTCTGCCGCCGCAACAAGGCCCGAATCCGCGCCAACAGTTCCGGAATCGTGCAGGGTTTCACCACATAATCATCCGCCCCCGCATCGAGTCCCACCACCTTCGACTCGCTGCAATCATTGGCCGTCAACAGCAAAATCGGACTATTAATCTGCTCATTGCGCAAGCGCCGACAAAGATTAATCCCATCCAGTTTCGGCAAACTGACATCCAGCAACATCAGGTCATAACTGAAACTTTGGGCATAGTCCCAGCCCTCTTCACCGTCATAGGCAGTATTCACCACATACCCTTGCTGAGTCAGCATTTTGCTGAGGGTTTCTGCCAAAATTTCATCATCTTCAACCAGTAATAAGCGCATGACGTATGAATGGACTCAGGGTATTGATGAACGGGCGTGCGATCCCCTCGGCTCCCGACTCCATCATCGCTCAGATGCTCAAGTCTCGTGATCCTGATGGCTAGGGGATGGGGCTTCACTACTCAGGCCATCCGGTTGGGAACCGGACGACATGGCATTATGATCAGAGCGAGAAGCGTCAGCATCACAACTCTATCCGTAGCACGATTTTCAGGAATCTGTCACCAGAACAGTTTGCCCCCATCCAGCACTAATGCCTTGATCCTTCGTCTGTCTGGGAATTGACGCAAGCGAGGCGGACAGGGGGGAGACTCCAGAAATTGGGTCAAGGCTAGGGTCAAGCACAGGAAAACAGCGCCATCATGGACAAATCACTACAGTTGGGTCTGGGGTTAACCGTTAGTTCGTTGCCGGCGTTGCTGGTTGGGGCGGGGGTGACGCTCGTGGGGATGACGCTGCTCATTGGGACGCTCGAAGAAGCGTTAACGCTGATTGGCCTTTCCATTGTTTGCACCTTTGGGGTCAGTTTGGTACTGTGGTTGCCGCTGTGTTGGTTAGTGGGTTTGGCGGTGATTTGGGGGCTGGTGTTGGCCTACTGGCTGATTCGTCGCCTCTGGGGAGTCACCATTCCCTGGTTGGAGCGTCGTTTTCCGGAGGATTCGCGGCTGCGATCGCCCCTCAGCATCAGCCGCGCGATCGCCTCTCCCCCCAGCAATGATCCGGAGAACTCTGAGCAAACAACGCCCACCGCTTCCACCCTCACCCAAGGCCAACAAGCCTTGAGCCTCTATATCCGTCAAGCCTTGGCTAAAGGGTATAGCTTGGATAAGATTCATCATCGGTTGCAGCAGGAGGGATGGACGCAGCAAGATGTGGCGGCGGCCGAAGCGTTGATACCAGAGCTAGCCGCCGAACCGGGCTAAGGGGCAGGATGGCGAGGGGTGACGATCCGGCTCTCGCTCAGACAGCAGCAGGATTCAGCAATGCGATAAAGCGGCAAAACGAACGATGGCAGAGAATTTGGGATGGCAACGGTGGTGGACTTACCAGCAGGAGCGGTTTCCGGTTTTGAGTAACGGCATTCTGATTGTGATGTTCAGTAGTGCGATGGTGAGTTATGGGGCGGTGGTGCAGGGGCTTGTGCCGACGGTGCGATCGCAACTGGTGGCCTTCATTATCTTCTTCCTGGCGTTTCTACAATTGCGGATCGCCGATGAATTTAAAGACTACGAAGACGATTGCCGCGATCGCCCCGAACGGCCCGTACCCCGTGGCTTAATCCACCTCACAGAATTGAAATACCTCGACTGGGCGACGCGCTTGATCCAGGTGATTTTTTCCGTCAATTTAAACCCTAAACTCGTTGTCCCGTTGGCCCTGCTGTGGGGGTATCAATTCCTGATGCAGCGGGAATTTTTCCGGCGCGATTGGCTCAAGCAACACCCGGCGGTCTATCTCCTCAGCCATAACCTGATCCTGCCGATCTTGGGCCTGTATGGCATTGTCTGCGGGTGGTTGCCGGGGGCGGGGGCATTTCCCTGGGCGGCGTTGTGGTTGTTGCCGGTGAGTAGTTGCCATGGGGTGGTGATTGAGGTGGGGCGCAAGGTGCGATCGCCCCGCGAAGAACGGCCCGGCGTGGAAACCTATACGGCCCTTTGGGGGCGGGAAAATGCGCTGCTGGTGTGGTTAATCGCCATCGGGGGCGGCGGCATCACGACGCTGCTTGCGGCGTTGCACCTACCCACGGCCCTCGGCACAGCCAGTCTGCTGTTAATCGCGGGCGGGGTGATCTGCTGGTTGGCCTATTTGTTTTTAAACGCTCCGTCCCCCCGCAGTGCAAAATTAATCTATCTTGCCTCTGCCCTGTGGGTGTTGGTGAGCTATAGCTGTTTGGGATGGATGCCTTTGGTGGCGGCGTTATGAAATATATTGTCCAACTCACGGAACGGCCCGTCATTGCCTTGATGGGACGCAAGGCCAGCGCGATCGCTCGTCTGGCACAACAGGGGTTTCGCGTGCCGCCGGGCTTTGCGGTCACGCCAGCGGCCTTTTGGGATAGCCTCACCCGCGACCAAACCGACCAACTGCGATCGCTCACCCAGCACACCCCCCAAGCCGCCGCCACGATCCAATCCCTCCTCGCCCCTGTGCTCCCCAGTGAGGCGGTGCAGTATGAATTGCTCCAGGCGATGGCGGCGGTGTTTCCCTACGGGGGACAGTTTGCGGTGCGATCGTCGGCGGTGGATGAGGATGGTGTGGAGCGATCGCTGGCCGGTCAACTGCACACCTCCCTCAGCGTCACGGCGGCGGATCTCCAGCCCCAAATTGCGGCGGTGTGGCGTTCGGCATACCAGGAAAATGTCCTGCTATATCGTCACCGCCAGGGCCATA
>CAZCWE010000088.1:10561-12102 GCA_964502285.1 uncultured Spirulina sp.
AAACCCCGTGGCGGCGGGGGTGGCGTTCGGGGCTGATCCGGTGACGGGGCGGCGCAATTTGGTGATTATCAATGCGGTCTATGGGTTGGGGTCGCTGTTGGTATCCGGAGAAGAAGATGCGGACACGTTTTATCTCAATCGCCAAGGGGATATTTTGCAGCGACAAATTGCCCGCAAACCCCAAGCCCATTACCCCAATCCCACGGGTAAATCGGGCGTGTTTGCCCAGGCGATCGCCCCTGAGCAGGTGCGGGAGCCCGCGATTAGCGATCGCCAAGCCCAAGCGATCGCCACCCTCGTCCAACGCACCGGCCAAGAATTCGGCCTACCCCAAGATATTGAATGGGCGATCACCGATAACGGCCAACTCTACCTGCTCCAAGCCCGCCCGATCACCGCCCTGCCCACCCCCCAAGCCCCCAGCGGCCGCTATCGCCTCTGGGACAACAGCAACATTGCCGAGAGTTACAGCGGCGTGACAACGCCGTTAACCTTTTCCTTTGCGCGGCGGGCCTATGAGGAGGGGTACCGCCAATTTTGCCGCCTCATGGGGGTGAGTCAGAGCCGGATCGCCGCGAGCGATCGCACCTTCACCACGATGATCGGCCTGATGCAGGGACGGATCTACTACAACCTCCTCAGTTGGTATCGGGTGCTGACCCTGCTGCCGGGGTTTCGCCTCAATCGGCGGTTTATGGAGCAGATGATGGGGGTGAAAGAATCCCTGCCGGAGGAGATTGTCGCCCAAATGGCGGGGAAACCCTGGTGGCAAGATGGCATCGAACTCCTGCGCACCCTGGGCGGCCTGGGCTGGAATGCGCTGCTGTTGCCCTGGACAAAATACCGCTTCTATCGCCGCCTCGATCGCGCCCTGGGCCCCCCGCGAACCAGCCTCCGCCAACGCCTGTTCCGCCAAACCCCGCCCCCCTCCCCCCACCTCGATCAACTGGCCGCCGATGAATTGGTCGCCCATTACCAAGACCTGACCCGCCAACTCCTGCCCCGCTGGGATGCGCCGATCGTGAATGATTTTTTGGCGATGATTGGCTATGGCGTGCTCTGTCGATTGGCCCAAACTTGGGGGGGCGATCGCGACGGTATCCTGCCGAATCTGCTTCTCGTCGAACAGGGCCCAATGATCAGCACCGAACCGGCGCGACAACTGCGGGAAATGGCCCGCCGCATCGCCCGCGATCCTGCCCTGATCGCCACCTTACAACGGGACACCCCCACGGCGATCGCCACCGCCCTAGGCAAACACCCGGAACTGGCCGCCGCCTATCACCAGTACCTCGACCAATTTAGCGATCGCTGTTTGGATGAACTCAAACTCGAAAGCCCCACCCTCGCGGAAAATCCCCTGCCGCTGTTGCGATCATTAGGGGCGATCGCCGCCCACATGTCCACCGCCCCCACCCCCGAAAGCACCACCCCCCTGCCGCCGCCGGAACTCCTCCACCTCCGCCGCCTCCTCCGCCGCAGCCCTCTGAAGCGGCTGATCTTTGCGGCAGTGCTGCACCAAACCCGCGCCCGCCTGCGCG
>CAZCWE010000089.1:0-12091 GCA_964502285.1 uncultured Spirulina sp.
AGATTCGCCCCTTGCAGATCCACATTGCAGAGAATTGCCCCGGTCAAGCTTGAACTATACATACGCCGTTCTTCGCGGAGGTTCGCCCCGCGCAGGCAGGCCCCGGTCAGGTTCGCGCCGCTGAGGTTCGTGCCGCGCAGGTCGGCTTCGATCAGGTTGGCATCGAGGAGGGTGGCGAGGGTGATGTCAGCGTTACGGAGGTCCGCGCCTTGGAGGCTCGCGCCGTGGAGGTCGGCATTGTGGAGGCTGACGCTGGTTAGACGGGCTTGGTTGAGGTTGGCACCGCTGAGTTTCGTGCCGGTGAGGTTGGCTTTGCTGAGTTTGGCGCGGCTGAGGTAGGCGAAGATCAGAGTCGCGCCGTGGAGATCCGCTTGGGTGAGGTTGATCCCGATGAGGTCGGCGTTGGTGAGGTTAAAGCCGCTGAGGTTGGCGCGGGCAAATTCGGTTTCACCGGCTGCGTAGCGATCGCATAATTCTTGAGCATCCATACGGGTTCTTAAAAGGTGAGGGGATAAAACGGTTTGAGGGCTTTAGCGATCGCTTCGGCGGCTTGCATACTTTCGTCCGGCGCATCAAGTTGTTCGGCCGTCCGGCACAGTTCCTTCACAAGGCGATCCCAGATCGGGTAGGTATCGTAGAGCACCCAGAGCAGATCGTCAAAGGGTTGGGTGCGCAAGCTCGACCATTCATGGCCGGTGGTCTCGAACTTATGATGCACCGTGGAAAACGCCAAAATTTTCGCCCGTAACGGATTGGCGTATTTCATCACCTCCAGGCGCACCACGTAGCGATCGTACTGGGGTTGTTTGAAGGCTGGGGATTGCAGGTCGCGGGGCGGCGTGGCGGGGGTGAAGTCGGTGCTCGATTGCAGCTCGTAGGCTGTGGTGATACCGGGCGTTTCCACCAAAAAATCCAGGTTGGGCAGCTCCGAAAGATCGTCTAACTCCGGGGGCAACAGTGTGGTTTTGACCATCGCCTGGGTGGTTTCGCAGGCCTGATTGACGGTGGGGTCGGCGGCCGGCGCGGGGGTGGCTTGGTACAACGGACTCATGTGCTGGACGATCGTGGCGGCGATCGCTTGATATTCCGACGGACGGCTGACATGGTTGGCGACATTGTGCAAGGCACTGTGAATGTCTTCGAGGGTGGGATGGTCGCGGTGCAGTTGGCCCAACAGTTGAGAGAGATCGAGGTTAAACAACGCCTGAGGCTCGCTTTGCCATTCGTTGTAGTTTAAGCACCAGAGCATTTTCCGAATGCGGAGGTTTTGATCGGTATGGCTGAGGTTGTGGGCGATCGCCTTCACCAAGGTTTCATCCCCTTCGACCGGTCGGGCAGGGGATGGTGGGGGCGAAAACTGGGTTGTTTCGGGGGTGAAGTTCGTGATCGGTTCGACACCGAAGGCGGTATCCTCCTCCACTGCGGCAAGGGTCTGATAGAGGGGATGGAGGGTGTCGAGAATCGTTTCCGCCAGGCGAGAATATTCGCTTTTCCGGTTGAGTTGCTTCACCACCGCAAACAGGGCTTGGGTCAGCGCATCAAAGTTGGGGTAGCGGCTGTAGAGGTCTTTGATCAAACCGGCGATCGCAATATTTTCGATCAAGGTGCGATCGCGTTCCCAGCGTTGGGTACAAGCGCAAAACATCAACTTGCGAATCCGCAACGCATTCCCATGACGCGCCAAGGATTGTGCGATCGTCTCTAGCGAAGATTGTACCGATACCATTCGACCCACCTCATTCACATACACCCAACTTATCCTAGATCACCTCCTGCGGGATAAGGGGTGATACAACACATATTCACGTTGCTCCTTCCCCTACCAGTCGATATGCGGTCTAGATCCATAGATCAACACGCCCCTGAATAAATATGTAGACGACACCGTGGGCTGAGAATTCAAATGCCCATCCAAACACATCAGCATGAACAAGCCGCGCCACAGCAGAACCACGACACGGCCTGTAATTTGAATTTATCTGTTTAGGGATATCACGGCATTAATCACCATAAACCTGAAAACCGTAGTAACAGGGCTCACTACTGCATCCGTACATCGTCACCTTTAGATAAAACTCTCCCCCTCGACTCACCGAAACCCTTACCTCTGGATAACTGTCCGTTTCAGCATCATTTGAAATTAGATCTCCATTCCCGTCGTACAGGTAAAGATCTAGATCTGCACAATCTTCATCGCACGCACCCAGAATCGCGTAGTTACGCCCTGATCGGAGCGTCAAGGTGTAGTTCATCGTTTGACCTTCATTGAGCGTATCAACATCAGACAACACCGGGGAATATCCCTGCGATCGATAGACCCTCGACGCGATATCTAACTGTGACAAAACCTGTTGCTCGTAACGACTTTGCGCCAGTGCCGGATGCACAGGCATGAAACTACTCACCATTAATGACGCTGTAGACAATACCATCTGCCACTTCATCAGCTTTACTCCGTAGGAATATAGTATTCAAATACTCTAAAGATCCAAAAAACAACCTCGAAACTGAAAAAAACTGCAATTGGGTAGTGCTCCAGGAGTAAAGCTACGGCAGGAGACGGAGTCTAGCGTTCAGCATTATTACTTGTGTAGCACGGCCTGAAATTTTCTGAGTCGTCTTTGGAGTCCTTAGATCTCAATCCCAAGCCTAATTTAGGTTTATTTATATGGAGAAAATTTTTAATTAAAATTTTATAGTCACGATCGCACTTCTGTTTTTAGCCTTAATTTTGGATGAACCGTGCTGTCCGAATCGCCGCGTCAATCTGGGCGAATTGACTCAGATTTCCGTAAACTTTACGCCCTCAAGATCAGCCTAGATTGATGCTGATGTATCGCACCAAAATCAACAAAATATCTTTCGGAGTGGGTTCACGTTCGCTGAGTGATTAGTGAGTTCGTTTTCATCTCCCACTAACCCGATCAGGTCTAGCGAGAGTCTTGCGCGCACATGACAGATCGGGAGCATCCCATTTTTGACCGACAATATACCCACCTCTCCCCTGTGGGGGACTCCTCGGAGATTTTTGACCTAGCGCAACAGAGACAGCAACAGGGCCTAAAATGGGAGAAAATGCCGTCCTTGCGCTATGAATTCACCCGACTTCCAAGACCAAAAACGCCGCGTTGAGACCAAAACAGAACCAACGCCGAAGGCGATGCCCATGGGAACCTTTCGGATTAACTTCATCCTGAACCAAGCCCAACGGTGGTTTGACGGATTGCCGCCCTTGGGTAAATTGTTCATTGTGCTGCTGGGGACGTTTGTGGTGCTCTCCATCCTCAACACAGTGCTGCGCATTTTGAGCGCGTTAGTGGTGGTGGGGGTGATTGCGATCGCCGTCTACGCTGGGTATCAATTTTTCCAAACCGCCGAAGCGAACCAAACGCCCCCGTCCGATCCTGGTCAATCCTAGGCCCATCCCCTAGCGATCGCCCCTAGTGCCCCGCAGCAGGGCCTAGCGTTGGCGTTGGGCTGTGGGCAGATAGATCATCACCGTCGTGCCTTGATTAACACCGTCACTGATCAACTCGATCGCCCCGCCCATGAGTTCGAGTAGATTGCGGGCGATCGCTAACCCCAATCCCGCCCCGTTCACCTGAGGTGTCATCAAGACAAAGGGGCGAAACAGTTTTTTCTGCTGGTCGGGGGCAATCCCCAAACCTGTATCCTGAATGGACACCACCGCCCATTGCCCACTCGAACTGTGCAGATTTTGCAGTATTGAGGGCAGCAATAATTCAGAGCCAGGTACACCCGAATGCATGACGATTTCTGTCTTGATTGAAATGTGGCCGGTGGTGGTGAATTTAATCGCATTGTCTAAAATGCTCAGAAACACTTGGCGTAACTTCACCGGATCGGCATAGATCAGAATATCATCGGGCCAGGCTTGGATATTCAGCGGCAGTCCCTTTTCCGCTAGGGAAATGGTTTCTAAGGCAATGGCATCTTCGAGCACCGCCATTAAAGGAACACGCTCAATTTCTACATCCAACTGACCCTTTTCTAACTGTGATAAATCCAAAATGTCGTCAATGATATTCTTGAGGGTGAGGGTCGATTGACGGGCTTTTTCGAGAAATTCTTGCTCTTCGGCGCGGGTATCACAATAGCCGTCTTGCAAGATTTGTAACGAGCCAATAATGCCGTTTAAGGGGGTGCGGAGATTATGGGAGACGGTGGACAAAAATTCGCTTTTAAGTTGGTTGGCTAGCTGCGCTTCCTTCCAAGCCCCTTCGAGTTCTTCTGCCCAGCTAATTAAGCGGCGAATCATGTTATTAATCGCCCCGGCTAACTGGTTGAATTCCTCCATTTGGAAATTTTTGGGAATGCGTTCGTTGACGTAGAGTTGTTCTTCTTGGAGGACGTAATCGCGCAGTTGTTCCACGGGTCGCGCCATGTCGCGGGCAATGAGAAGGATGGCTCCGATGGTAAGTCCCATCATGGTTATGGTTAAGAGCAGCAGCCAGGTGAACAGCGTGCGGCGAATTCCGCGGATGGGTTCAAGGATTTGGGCTCGCGGAGAGATCGCTAACACGACCCAATGTTCCCCCGCGTTGCCAGGCAGTGGGTTTTCAATGACCTTGTAACCTGCGAGCGATCGCGCCCCATTGTTTTCAAAATCCGTCAACTCTCTCACCCCCACATCACCCACGAGGGATTGATCCAACACTGCTTGGAGTATTTTGTGATCTTGATCTGACGCTTGGGCAATGGATCGGTTGCGTTGGGTCGATGACCGACTCAGGATGATCTGTCCGGTTTGGTCGATAATCACCGGATATCCGGTCAGGGCATTGGCATGGTCAGAAAACGGATGGTTAAAGATGGCGCGGGCGACCAAGACCAGATCGCCCGCCGTGGGATTGGTGGCGATCGCCGGGATCGGCAGAGCCAACGCCAGGCTAAAATTGGGTTCCCCATTGAGCGAGGGAGAAAGCGGCATCATGATCGGATCAGGGTTCTCCGGGGACGGTGTGGGCAGCACGGGCCAAGGCTGGGCGGCAGCGGGCACAATGGGCTGACGGCTACAGGTGCTCGCGACCACGGTGTGCGTTTGCAGATCTTGCAGTTGCAAACAATCCAGCGCCGGATGCAGGGATTGGCCAATGGTGGAAAGGGAGGCTTGCGCGTCGGAGGTGGTGGCATTCAGGGCCGTGAAGCTCTTGCGGGCAAGGATGAGTTCGCGATTCACTTGGGTGATTTCACGTTCGACATCGTAGCTGTAGCGATCGGCACTTTCGATGAGGTGGCTTCCCGCAGATTCCTGGAGAGCGTGACGTGCTTTGCGGTAGGTCATACCATAGGTAATTGCCACACCAATCACAAAGGCGGGAACCGTCAAGAGCAGGATTCGGACGAAGAGAAGACGGCGAAAGGAGTAGGTAGAGGACTGGAGCATACCGCAACATGCGCAAAAAAAAGTCACCGGATGAAGATGCGATCGCCGCAAAGGGTCATAGCCGATCCCTACTCATCATAGGGGAGGGATTCTCTCTCAGTGGTGATTCTGGTGGATCTAAACAATAAATTTAATGTGAAGTAAGAGCGTTCTATGGTTGATCCCCATTGCACCGTCGTCTTAGCCATTACCGCTGATGGCCAGCTCAGTGATGCCCCCCTGACCCCCGCTCGCTTTGGTTCAGCGGCAGATTTGGCCCATTTGGAAACGCAGGTGGCGCGGGCGGATGCGGTGCTGTTTGGGGCGGGGACGTTGCGGGCCTATCAAACGACATTCAGCGTGCGCGATCGCACCCTCCTCGCCCAACGCCAAGACCGCGGCCAACCGCCCCAAGCGATGCACTATGTCTGTTCCCGTCGGGCTGAGTTTGATCCCCGCTGGCGGTTTTTTCAGCAGCCGATCCCACGGGGACTAATCACCACAGCACAGGGGGCTAAACTGTGGCAGGGACGGCCAGAATTTAGCGACATTATCACCACAGAGGACGCGATCGACTGGGCGCAGGTTTGGGCAACCTTCGCCGCGCAGGGGATTGAACGGGTGGCGGTGCTGGGGGGCGGGCAGCTCGTGGGGGCGTTGCTGCGGGGCGGTTGGGTGGATGAGCTGTGCTTAACCCTCTGTCCGCTGGTGTTGGGGGAGGGTGTGCCGTGGCTTGCGGGGCAGTTACCGCAGGGGGTGGGGTTGGAGTTGTTGGCCTGTGAGGCGATCGCGTCGGAAGTGTTTTTGCGGTATCGGGTGGCTTAAATCAGGCCCGGCGGCGGGGTAATTTCGATGCGATCATTGTCAAGATCCACCACCGGCACGATTGCCGTCACAAAGGGAATCAGCACGGTTTTGTCGGGGTCATCGGCGCGGCGCACTTCGAGGAGATCATTCCCGGCCTGCCGTAGATCGACGACCTCACCGACAATCTCACCGCTGGCTTGATCAATCACCGTCAGCCCGATCAACTCCGCCACATGGAATTCATCCTCGTCGAGTTCCGGCAATTCCGCATCACTGACGAGCAGCGTCGCGCCGCGCAGGGCTTCGGCTTGGTTGCGATCGCTCACCTCCGCCAGCCGCACAATATAAAGATTTTTCCCCGGCACGGGCCGACCCCGCACCAGTTCCACCACCTCCGGCTCTGCCCCCGCCTTCCGCCGCAACCAGCGCGGCCCCGGTTGGGTAAATCGCGCCGGAAAATCCGAGAGCGACAACACCCGCACTTCGCCCTGTAACCCTTGGGCCGAGACGATAGTGCCAATTTCTAACCAGCCTGAATCAACCATGAGCGATCGCGAATTTTGCCTAGCCAGAATAGCACGAAGCGATCGCCAATCCACAGCCTCGCGCTCCGAGTCCTCTGCCTAGTGAGAGATATTAGCATTACTAATCTGAGTCTTGGGAAAGATTCATATCCTCAAACCGTTTTGCCATACTGAAAGCCAAATAATTAGCCGATCTCTTGTCCACAGGCCTGACGCCGCTCAACAAAAACTCGCATTTTCAGACACTCAATCGGTAGCGGAATTGCAAAGCATCTAAAGTCTGTCTGCGTCAGTCCTGATAAAATCACCGAGATCGCCCCATTCTCAAATCCACTCAATTTATCCCCCCAAATATCCGCACCATGAAATCTTCCTTAGTCATTCTTTACCACCGCGAACCCTACGATGAAGTTATCGAAAATGGGAAAATTCACTATCGCCCGAAAAAAAGCCCTAACGGGATTATGCCAACGCTGAAAAGCTTTTTTGGCCATGTTAATCGAGGCACTTGGGTCGCCTGGAAACAGGTCAAAGAAGAACAAAAAGCAACTTTTGAAAACCGCATCACCGTCGAAGAAGAAAATAATAATTACAGCGTCCTCCGGATTCCCCTCTTAGCGGATCAGGTCAAACACTTCTACCACATCACCTCAAAAGAAGCCTTTTGGCCCATTCTGCACTCCTTCCCCTGGCAATTCACCGATGAATCCGCTGATTGGGAAAATTTCCAAACCATTAATCGCCTTTTCGCCGAAGCCGCTTGTGAAGAAGCCGCCGAGGATGCCCTCATTTGGGTGCATGACTATAACCTCTGGTTAGCGCCGCACTACATTCGCCAACTGAAGCCCGACGCGAAAATTGCCTTTTTCCACCACACGCCCTTCCCCTCGGTGGATATCTTCAATATCTTGCCTTGGCGCGAGCGAATTGTGGATAGCTTGCTCTGTTGTGATGTGGTGGGTTTCCATATTCCCCGCTACTCGGAAAACTTTGTCAATGTGGCGCGGAGTTTGCGCCCGGTGGAAGTGCTCAAGCGCGAAGATCCCCCGGCTCACATGACCAAAACCGGGACGGCTTTAGCGGAACCGGAAATGATTTCGCAACTGGGCTATAACGGCCGGGTGGTGAATGTGGATGCCTTCCCAGTGGGGACGAACCCTGAGCATATTCAAGGGGTGTTAGCACGGCCGGAAGCTAAGCAACGCTTAGCGGAAATGCGCGAGGAATTTGGCGATCGCAAACTCCTGATCGCCGCTGGGCGCGTGGACTACGTCAAAGGCAATAAAGAGATGCTCCTCGCCTTTGAACGCCTCCTCGAACGCCGCCCGGATCTCCACGGCACGCTCAATTTCCTCGTCACTTGTGTCACCCCAGCGGCGGGGATGCGGATCTACGAAACCACCCAACAGGAAATTGAACAGTTGGTGGGTCGGATTAACGGCCGCTTTTCCAATCTGGGATGGACTCCGGTGCTGCTCTTTACCGAGCCCCTCGATGCCATTGACCTGATGTGTTATTACAAGCTCGCCGATGTGTGCTGGACAACGCCGCTGCGCGATGGTTTGAATCTTGTGGCGAAGGAATATGTGGTCGCCCATAAGGATGATACCGGGGTGCTGCTCCTGTCGGAATTTGTCGGCGCGGCGGTGGAACTGCCCGAAGCCCTGCTGACCAATCCCTATTCCCAAGAGAAAATGGATGAGTCCATTGAGTTGGCCCTCGCGATGCCCGAAGCGGAACAGCGGGAACGGTTGGCGAAAATGTACGCCACGGTCACCACCTACGATGTGAAATATTGGGGCGATCGCATCCTCAAGATCTTCAAAACCCTCCAAGCAGACGCGAAAAAAGTCCCCCAAGGCGTAGCGTAGTTCCTGCGTTTTGCACGGCATGAAACCCCCGGATTTCCATCGGAAATCCGGGGGTTTGATCAGCCGCTTTCGCCCCGGCTGATCAAACAGTCCCGGCGATTCACCCTGAATCCTCGTTAACTTGTGCCAGCGGAAAAAATATCGCACACTAAAGACATCTTTCGTTCAATCCAGCAGTCATGGCTCTATACGCAGAACTCCATCGTCATTTAGGTGGTTCCGTGGTTCCCCGCATTCTTTGGCGATATTTTCAACGCTATGAGCCGGATTTATCCCAACGGTTTCCGGACTATGACCCCTTTGAAGACTTTTACACCCGCCCCCGCGAAACCTTAGATGAATATTTAGAACTGCATACCTTAGTGGAAAGTGTGCAAACCGAAAGCACCCTACCCTATTTCATCTATCGCCTGTTGCGGGGGGCCTATGTCTTTGAAAATCTCGCCTATTTAGAACTGCGTTATACCCCCTATTACCGCACCGATCACGATCGCTCCGAATCCGATCGCATTGAACAAATGCAGACGATTGTAGAGGTGGTGGGTAAAGCCATGCAGGGGGTGGAGCATCCGATTATTACGCCGCAGATTTTATGTATGCATGTGCGGTTACCCTATGCGGTGAACCGGGCGATTGTGGATTTAGCGATCGCGAATCCGGATCTCGTTTGTGGGGTGGATCTTGCGGGGGGGGATAATCACTACGGCGATCGCATCGATGAGCTGGTGAAGTTGTTTGACTATGCGCGATCGCAGGGGGTGCAAACCACCGGCCACCTCTATGAAACCGCCGACGGTTGCCATCCCCAACTGCTGCCCTATTTACACCGCATTGGCCACGGCATTCAAATCCCCCTCCAACATCCGGAACTCCTGCGAGAAGTGGCCACCAATAATCAATGTTTAGAAGTCTGCCCCACCACCTATTTTCAAACCGGCGCGTTAGAGGATTTATCTCAACTGAAAACGGTGTTTCAACGCTGTTTTGATGCGGGGGTAGATGTGGCCATTTGTACGGATAATGCGGGGTTGCATAATGTGCGTTTGCCCTTTGAATATGAGAACCTATTGACCCACGATATTATTAATTTTCGCCAACTCCAAGCCTGCCAAGATGCGGCGTTTCGTCATGCCTTTGCCTGGCCCCATAAACAGCCGCCCACTTTGTTATTAAACACCCTGCTCCAAGAAGAACCACCCGCCGATGCTACCTCGATTTATCCCTAATCATCAGGATTGCGATCGCGGGTGAACGCTCCGGATGACGGCGCATCCGTCGCGAGAATGGCCGATACAGTTGCTCACTTTGTTCCCCAAATGCTGCCATGGTGCGATCGCCTCTCCTCTCCCTCTCCTTAGCCGTCACCCTCTGGGGTGTGCCGAGCCTTGCGCCGATGCTTGCCGATGCGATCGCTGCTGAGACCGATCCCCTTGTGGAGTTAACTCAACAAGCCCACCAGCAGCTAGAATCCGGCCAGTTTGAAGCGGCACTGAAAACTTACACGCAATTGCTAACGGCGGCCCAAGCCAGCGGCGATCAAAACGTCATGACTCAGGCTCGCCTCGGCCAAGCCAAGGCCACCTTACTCGCGCAACGTTATCCCGAAGCGATCGCCCAGTGGGAGCCGATTGTTGCCCAAGAGCGGGACAATCCCGGCCAGAGCGGTCTAGCTTTGGCGTTGACCAATTTGGCGTTGGCGCAGTTTGGCACGGGGGACTATCGAGCGGCAGAAACGGCGTTGCGGGAGGCGGTGGCCGCGTGGGATCAACTGCGGGCCAATTTGGCGGATCTCGATCAAGTGACCCTGTTTGAACAGCAAGCCCACACCTATCGCCTCTTACAGAAAACCCTGGTGGCGCAGGGCAAAACCGATGCGGCGCTGGTGGTGGCCGAAGCGAGCCGGGCCCAGTCGTTGGTAGAGCAGTTAATCCAGAAGCATCGCCCCACCGCCACGCCGCCGCTGGATCTAGAGGCGATCCGCCGCGTTGCCCGCGCCCAACAGACGACGCTGGTGATCTATGCCTTGGTGGGGGATGAGGTGCGGGTGTTGGGGACGGAGGCGAACGAACCGACGACGCTCTACAGTTGGGTGGTGTCGCCCCAGGGTGCGATCGCCTTTCACGCCCTCGATCTCCAGGCTGCGGGCATAGAATCCCTGCGCACCTTTGTCCGACAAACCCGCACCCAACTCCTCGATCGCTTCGGTCGGGGACGGATCACCACCACCCTCCCCGGTGATGGCGCGACGGACTATCTCTATCAACTCCTGATCGCCCCCATTGCCGATGATCTGCCCCGCGATCCTGCCGCTTCGGTGACGATTCTGCCCCAGGATGCGCTGTTTCTCGTCCCCTTTGCCACCCTCCGCAATCCCGCCGGGACGTATTTAATCGAATCCCACACGCTGCAAGTTGCACCCAATGTGCAGACCTTAGCGATCGCTGCCAACGCCCCAACCCGCTCCACCCCAGGCACGGCTGTGATCATCGGCAACCCCACGATGCCCACCCTGCCCCAACAGGAACGCCCCCTCAATGCTCTACCCGGAGCCGAACAAGAAGCGATCGCCGTAGCAAAGCTGCTCAACGCCACCCCCTTTCTTGGGTCACAGGCTAGCCTCGCCCAGATTAAACCCCATCTGGCCACGGCCTCGGTGTTGCACTTCGCCACCCACGGCCTGCTCTCCTGCGTCGATACCCAGGTCAACCCCAACGAAGCCCTGCGCTACGAGTTGCGCTGTCCGGACACCCAAGTGGATATCTACGGCAATGCGATCGCGCCTCCCCCCAGCACAGCCCGCGACAATAATGTGTTTGTCAATCCCGGTGCGGTGATTGTGGGGGGCAATGTATTTGTGGGTGGGGTGGCAGCGGAAACGGCCCTGGCCCGCGAAAAAGTGGTGCGCGTGGATTTGCCCGGTGCTCTGGCCCTGGCCGCGAGTGGGGCCGATGATGGTTTTTTCACGAGTCGGGAAATTGTCGAGCTGGATTTGACGGCGGATTTGGTGGTGCTGAGTGCCTGCGATACGGGGCAGGGACGGATCACGGGGGATGGCGTGGTGGGGTTGTCGCGATCGTTTTTAGCCGCAGGGGCGGAAAGTGTGGTGGTGTCGCTCTGGGCGATTCCGGATATTCCGACGGCGATCCTGATGACGGAGTTTTATCGCAATCTCCGCAGCACCCCAGACAAGGCCGCCGCCCTCCGTCAAGCGATGCTCACGACGATGGAGCAATACCCCGACCCGGTCAACTGGGGCGCGTTTGTGTTCATGGGCGATCGCACCTGATCCACAAGTCTGGGACATACCTGAAGCGGTGGGTTACGGCGGATCACTGAATTACAGTCATCGCCTACGTTATAGCCGCCTAACCCACCCTACTGGAGAGACTGAGCAGCGAGCTATGTATAGCAATAGTCACAAAATTTAGAACACCTAAGGTTCCCTTTTTCTCAAAAGATACAGTCGAGGGCTGAGGATCGTTGAGGGCTGAGGGTCGTCGAGG
>CAZCWE010000090.1:0-4963 GCA_964502285.1 uncultured Spirulina sp.
ATGAAATTAATAACCCGGTTAATTTCATTTCCGGCAATCTGGTCTATGCCAAAAAATACACCGAGGATCTGATTCAACTCATCGATCGCTATCAAGAATTATTTCCCGAAATCCCGGAAGATCTCCAAGAACTGATCGAAGATATTGAATTGGATTTCCTCAAAGAAGACCTGCCCAATCTCCAGGATTCCCTCCTGATGGGAACGGAGCGGATTCAAGAAATCGTCCAATCCTTGCGCACCTTTTCCCGGCTCGATGAAGCAGAAGTCAAGCGGGTGGATATTCATGAAGGGATTGAAAGCACCTTAATGATCTTAAAAAATCGGCTCAAGTCGGCAATTCCCCGTCTGGAATACCCGATTGCGGTGGTGAAAGACTACGCCAATTTGCCCAATGTTGAATGCTACGCGGGGCAGCTCAATCAAGTGTTTATGAATTTATTGGCCAATGCGATCGATGCGTTGGCGGAGTCTTGGGAGCGGGGCAAGTTTGTGGATGATGAACATCCAACGATCTGGATCGATACCCAATTAATCGATGGGGATTGGTTGCAGATTCGGATTTCAGATAATGGCATGGGGATCAAGCCGGAGACCCAGTCGAAATTGTTTGACCCCTTTTTCACCACGAAAGAGGTGGGCAAAGGCACGGGGCTAGGCTTGTCCATTAGCTATCAAGTGGTGGTGGAACGCCATCACGGGCGGATGCTGTGTCAGTCGGAGGTGGGTCAGGGGGCGAAATTTATTGTTGAAATTCCCATGGTGCAAATTCCCCATGGTGCGATCGCCTCCTCCGATGCCTAACGATCTCACGGTGATTTGGAACGCCACCACTGCTTGAGCCGGTTGAGAAGACCGTGGGGGGCGAAATTGGCTTTAAATTGGCGAAACTGGCCCGCTTCGAGCAAAATCCCGCAACAGTGCGGACATTGTTGATACCACAAACTGTATTGATCAATGGCAAGAAGCTTGAGGAGGGGAACCTGACACCGGGGGCACAGGGACGAACCGGTGGGTTTTGCCGTCAGGGTCTGGGTAAAGCAGGCTTGATCTAACCGTTCGGAGCCGGAGTGGGTTTGGAGTTTTTCGGCTTCGTATTCGTCAAACCAAATTGCGTTGCAGCGGCGGCAGCGGTCTACTTCAATGTTGGCGTAGGCGATCGCCGTCATCTTTCCCGCGCAGTGTGGACAGATCAGCGGCGAGGAGAATTTCATAGCAGCGCGGCAACGAACATCATAATTTGATCGTATCATTGCAGAGAAATGCCGTCCGATCCCATGTCAAACTCTGCTCTGCCCGCTCTCCAACGCCTGATCGAGGTGGTCGCCCGGTTGCGTGACCCCGATGGCGGTTGTCCTTGGGATTTAGCCCAAACCCCCCAAAGCCTGATTCCCTACGTGATCGAAGAAGCCTACGAAACCGTGGCAGCCTTGCAAACCGGGACGACAGCGGATGTGTGCGAAGAATTGGGCGATCTGCTGTTGCAGGTGATTTTGCAAGCCCAAATTGCCTCGGAGCAAACCCAGTTTACCCTGGCCGATATTGCCGACGGAATTAGCGAGAAGTTGATCCGCCGCCATCCCCATGTATTTGGGGACGACAACGCCGAGACCGTTGAAGCCGTGCGCCACAATTGGGAGCAAATTAAAGCCCAGGAAAAGGGCAATGTTCCCGCCCGCATCAGTGACAAGTTTCAACGCTATGCCCACACTTTGCCACCCTTGATGGCGAGTTTGAAAATCTCCAAGCAGGCGGCGGCCTTTGGGTTTGAGTGGGACACAATCGAGGCTGTGTGGGGCAAAGTAGAGGAGGAGTGGCAGGAATTTCATGACGCGATCGCATCCGGCGACAAAGCCCACCAAGAAGCCGAATTTGGCGATCTCCTCTTTGCCCTGATCCAGGTCGCCCGCTGGCAAGGGTTAGACCCGTCCCAAGCCCTCCAAGGCACGAATCATCGCTTTACCCAACGGCTGCGCACCATGGAAGACAATGCCGATCGCCCCTTAACAGACTATGATCTCGCCGCCCTCGATGCCCTCTGGACCCAAGCCAAACGCCAGCTTGGTCAAGGCTCAGCTAAGCCGGAGGGTTAGCGGTGACAAACTGAGCGATCGCCTCCTGGGGTGGCATCGCATCACTGATCCCCACCCGCGCTAAATCGCTGGATCGACCCGTTTCGCCCTTGAGATACTGTTCGGCAAACCGGACATAGTCCTGATAAAGCTCCGGATTGTCAATATCGGCCAACTTTTTATCCAGACTATAATCCAGGCGCAACACCCGCTGGGCATTTTCCTCACTTTCCCCGCGAATCAGTTGCCAACAAACATTGGCATTCACATCATTGGGCGCGGGTAAGAACAAATCCCCCAACCGCGCCACCCATTGCAGCGCCCCCCAACTCTTCACATCATCGTAGCTGTAGGGTTCCGTCGGGCGACCGGTTCCCACCGACAGCACCACCATATCCTTGAGGGTCAACTGTTCCGGGTCGGGGGTTTCGTAGGGCATCAGCATCGCGTGGGCCATTCCCACCAACACCGGGTTATTCACCGCCACGCCCCCATCAATAAACGGCAGCTTTTTCCCCACCGTGGGCTGTCCTTCATACTGTGGCTCCGGAACGGTCAGTTCATAGGGCGGGAAAAAGGTCGGCGCAGAGGAAGAACAGGTACACAACTGCCACACCGGGAGCTTGTCGTACCATTGGGGTTGATTGTGCCCATCGTTATTGCTGCAAAACCAGCGCGTGCGGCGCACGGAAGTATCGTAGGCGGGAATCAGCAGGACGGGGGCGGTAATTTCTGAAATGGAGGTTGAGCCAAACTCTTTGGCTAAGACGGTGGCGACACCATCGTCATCGGCCAGGGGCCATTCAGGCTGGTGGGGATAGAGTGCGATCGGTAAGAAGGAGCGGGTAATATTCGTCATCTTGCGCAGGGTGCGAATATAGCCCGGAAAAATATGCTCACCGTTTTTTTCATAGAGACCGAGCAACTCGTGGGCGGTCTTTTTGAGGGCAATCCCGGTGGCTAAAATTGAGCCGGTGGATGTGCCCGTGACTAGGTCGAAATATTCATGTAAGGCACAGTCATGTTGGTTGCGGAGTTCTTGTTCTAACGCGACTAAAATTCGCGCCGACATGACTCCCCGAAAGCCGCCACCATCCAACGATAAAATCCGATAGGTCATCGCTCATTATGCCCGCAGGCTAGAATTTCTGGCGTGATTCTAGCATTGGATTGTTGAATCTTAATCCCTTTGGCTTGGCTACCGTTGGGCATGGGGTGACTCACGCATCAACAGGCAAAGTTAAATGCTCTAGACGGTGTAGCCTGCTGCCACGGGAGCATTGTCGCGCGGGGGTTCTGGCATCGTGGGGGCGGGGGTGGATTCGGTGCTTTCGAGTTGCTTGAGGGCATCAGGATTAAAGCGATAGCCGACATTGCGCACGGTTTGAATCAGGCTGGTGCGTTCAATGCGATCGCTGTCTGGGACAAGTTTTTTCCGCAGCGACAGCACATGGGTGTCAATGGTGCGGGGATTGTCGATCGCATCGGGCCAAGCGCGATGGAGCAGTTCAGAACGGCTGAGGGGAATTCCTTCGGCCTGGGCTAAAACGTAGAGGAGGCTGAATTCTTGGGGGGTGAGGTCGATGTAGCGTCCGTAGAGATGCACCCGCCGTTGCACAAGGTCAATACTCAGGTCACCGTAATTGAGCAGCAGCGGCACACTGGTGACTCGACAACGCCGCAGCAGGGCTTCAACCCGCGCCATCAGTTCTTGCATGCCAAAGGGCTTTTTCAAATAATCATCAGCACCCGCTTTTAAACCCGTCACCACGTCATGGGCGCTATCTTTTGCGGATAATAGCAAGACGAGGGATTGGCGTTGCTGGAGCAACCATTGACACAGTTCCAACCCATTCCCATCGGGTAAATCCGGTTCGAGAATGACGAGGGGCGGTTGGTTACGCAGGAGAATATCCCTCGCTTGTTGGAGGTTTGCAGCTTGTTGGATACGATACCCAGCTTGTTGCAAGTGCCACCCAAGGAGCGATCGCAAATGTGGATTGCCTTCGACGATGAGTATTTGACTTGATCCCACGCAGCTTTACCGATAAAGAATTAATATGTGTTCTTACCATAACAAACACGATTGCGAACTGTTGTAACACTGGTTACGCCCAACGCCCGATTTTTCATTGTTTTTTGTCTTAAATATTCAGGTTAGACTATGCCCTAATTGGATTTCTTGGGGAAAAAATCCCCACTGTTATTCCAGGGCAGACTCTATGAAGGAGCGAGGTTTTATGGTAGGGCAACAGTTAGACTCTCTCAATCCAATTGTGACGGCGCAACAACGCGCCTGGGTTGAAATTGATCTCAACGCATTACGGCACAATGTGCAGCAATTGACCGCTCACTTAGCCCCAGGCGCGATGTTGATCGCCGTGGTGAAAGCCGATGCCTACGGCCATGGGGCGGTGCGGGTGGCGGAAACGCTGGTGACGTTGGGGGTGCAACGTTTGGCGATCGCCACTACCCAAGAAGGCATTGCCCTGCGCCATGCTGGGATTCGCGTCCCGATCCTCGTGTTAGGCGCGATTTATACCCCGGCGGAACTTGAAGCGATCGCCCACCATCACCTCGAACCCACCCTCTGCACCCCCCAGCAGGCCGCCCTCTTTGCCGACACCCTCACCCGTTTGGGGAAAACCCTGCCCGTCCATCTCAATCTTGATACCGGGATGTCTCGCCTGGGGACGCGCTGGCCGGATGCGTTGTCCTTGGCGCAGGCGGTGCAAGCCTCGCCCCCGCTGTATCTGGCCAGTGTCTATTCCCACTTTGCCACCGCCGATGACCCTGATCCGCAGTTTATGGAGACACAGCGCGATCGCTTCGAGGCGGCCCTCGCTGCACTCCGCACCCAGGGGATTAACCCCCCAATGGTGCATCTGGCTA
>CAZCWE010000090.1:4973-11732 GCA_964502285.1 uncultured Spirulina sp.
CCGGGACATTGTGCGATCGCGCCCTCCATTACGACGGGGTGCGCGTCGGCCTGTCCCTCTACGGCCTCTATCCCGCGCCCCATCTGCGCCCCACTGTTCCCCTGCGTCCGGTGATGGCCGTGAAAGCGCGGGTCACTCAAGTCAAAGCCATTCCGCCCCAAACCGGAGTGAGCTACGGCCATCGCTATGTCAGCGATCGCCCCCTGCGCCTCGCCGTCGTCAGTATTGGCTATGCCGACGGCGTGCCCCGCCTGCTCACCCACAAAATGCAGGTCTTAATCCGGGGGCAGCTCGTCCCCCAAATCGGTTCGATCACCATGGATCAACTGATGGTCGATGTGACCGCACTCCCGGAGGTGGAACCCGGTGATTGCGTCACCCTCCTCGGCCAAGACGGCACAGAGCAAATCACCGCCGACGATTGGGCCCATGCGATCGGCACTATTTCCTGGGAAATCCTCTGCGGATTTAAACCACGCCTGCCCCGCATTTATCGAGACAGCAGCGATCGCCCGGCAGCCTCTATCTAGTCCCCTTAAAAAAGGTCAAATTGCTGGGAACTCAAGCCAGGCATTGAGGGTAACGCACCTGCGGCTAAAAACTATGTTCTGAATTCATCCGTTTGGGCAGACTCGGCGGGGCGCGATCGCCCGCAAACCCTTACCAGGACTGAGATAACGCATGAGTTAAATTTTTATTAACAATGATCATGCTTGATTGCAAAACATCAAGATTGGTCATAAAGCGAATGAATTGAGTCCATAATGAAATGTGATCCGTCTATGCTAGCAAGTAGAGCGAAATATATTTGAGCCAAGCAACATTAACGCATGAATGATCAACAAAACCCCCATCACACGCCTTTGATCGTTCATACAGAAACTATCGGTTCAAGTCTTGAGCATTTACTCACTGTCTAAAATCTATTTCATGGAGTGGATTCACAATGGATGCCCATATTTTATTGAAACGGTATGCGTTGGGCGATCGCGACTTTCGCGGTGCGGATTTACCCTATGCCAACTTAATTGGCGCCCAACTCACCCATGCAAACTTAGCCGGTTCTCTCCTGAAAGAAGCGAGTCTAGCGCGGGCGCATTTGGAACGGTGTTTTTTGCAAGGAGCCAATTTGAATGGGGCATTTTTGTACAGCACTGACCTCACCTGTGCCAAGCTAGCCAGTTCTCAACTCTGCGAAGCCGACCTCACCAAAGCCGATCTCAAAGGGGCTCATTTAGCCAAAGCCGACCTCCAAGGGGCCAAACTCAGCGGAGCCGTGCTGAAATGGGTCACCCTCTTCCGGGCGAACCTGTCGGGAGTCAACCTCTGTGGCGCGAATTTGAACGGGATTAATTTGCGATCGGCTAATCTGCAAGGCGCAAACTTGAATTGGACGAACTTGAACGGGGCGCGGTTGAGTGGCGCAAATCTCCAAGGCGCACAACTCAACGGAGTCAAGTTAGAAGGAGCTTGGATGAACGGTTTGAAGCTGCCCGGCATCGACTTCAGCGGCCTCGAGTTAAGCGGGGTCAAACTCAGCGGCGCTCAGTTACAGGGTGCTAATTTAACCGGAGCGGATTTAAGCGACAGTATCATGCGGCGCAGTCAGTTAGATAGCGCAGTCATGAAACAGATGGATCTCCGCCAAACGGATCTGCGAGGCAGTCAGATGCTCAACGCGGATCTGATGAAAGCCGATCTACGCGAAGCCCAACTCACCTATGCCGATTTGCAAGATACCAACCTCAATCTCGTCAATTTTTCCGGGGCAGATTTAACCGGCGCAAATTTACGGGGCGCTTACTTGTGGGGCGCAAATTTAGATGGTGCTTGCCTCCAGGGCGCGGATCTCCGGGGCGCGAGCTTGCGAGATGCGAAGTTAGCCGGAACAGACCTCCGGGATGCCTGTTTGATCGGGGCGACGATGCCGGACGGATCGATCTACTCCGGGATCTAATCCACCGCGCTCGATCCTCCTGTCTGGGAGTATCTACTTGATGCGCACTCCAAATGTTGCCCTCATCCCCAGCTTTTCCCCCACGGAAGAGGGGAGCAAAAAGCTCTCTCCTGCGGGAGAGGCTTGGGTGAGGGTTGCACCCATGTATTGCTGCTGCGGCTCTCTGCATGGGCTACGACCTATAAATAACGTTCAAATATTGGACTAAGTTGTGATCGATCCCCCTAAATCCCCCTTTTTAAGGGGGACTTTGAACGACTCCCCACCTTGAAAAGGGGGGCTGGGGGGGATCAAACGAGGGATTGGGAGCTTGAAATTGGTTTGTGTATAAGCAGTAGCGTTTTTAAGGGGGCTGGGGAGATCGACGAGAGTGTGAGAATTTGAGTAGCGGTTCGTGTATGAGCAGTAGCTACCTGGGTCGGGTGGGGGCTAATTTAATGTGGTGGGCAAGCGCACCGTAAACGTTGTGCCGCGATTGACGCAGCTTGTGACTTTGATTGTGCCCTGTTGTAACTGCACAAACTGCTGCACGATACTCAACCCCAGCCCTGTGCCGGGAATGTTGCTGACGTTAGACCCCCGATGGAATGGCTCAAATAAATGGGCTTGATCATCGGGGGAAATGCCGATGCCTTCGTCTTTGACGGTGAGGATCACCTGTTGATGGCGTTTGGTTAATTTGAGCCAGATCGGTTTATCGGGTGGGGTGTAGCGGAGGGCATTGGAGAGGAGGTTTTCGACGATGGAGCGGAAGAGGCGGGGATCAATTTCGGCGATTAGTTGGCGGCTTTGACTGCGGAATTCGATGGGGACGGTGCGGCGCAGATTTTCTCGTTCGCGCAGGATGCGGCGGCAAAATTCGACGAGATCCAGGGGTTGGGTTTTGATTTCGAGGACTTTGGCTTCAATTTTGCCGATGACGAGAATGTCGTCAATCATCTGGGTCATGCGCTCGACGTTGCTGGTGATCGTGGTGAGGTAGTCGGCTTTTTCGGTGGGGGTGAGTTGGCTGTCGTAGCGTTGCAGGGAGGAGACGGAGAGGGCGATGTTGTTGAGGGGGTTGCGAAATTCGTGGCAGACCATGGTGATGAAGCGCGATCGCACCTCATTGAGTTCGCGCAATTGTTGATTCGCCTGGCGTAACCTCGCCGTGCGCTGTTGCACCTTCAGCTCCAATTCCTCATTGGCACGTTGCAGGATATCTTCCGCCCAGCGTCGCCGGGTGATATCGCGAAAGGTCACCACTGCCCCAATCAACTGCCCCGCTTCGTCCCACATCGGCGTACTAATATATTCCACCGGAAAACTCGTCCCATCCTTGCGCCAAAACACTTCGCTGGTGACGCGGTGGGTGCTGCCGTCATGCAACGCGGCATAGATCGGGCAGGCTTCGCGGGGATAGGCTTGCCCATCCGCATAGGAATGGTGCAGCACTTTGTGCATGGATTTCCCGATCAATTCATCAATGGGCCAATCAATCATCGCGGCGGCGGCAGGGTTCACAAAGGTCACATTCCCGTTGAGATCTAACCCATACACCCCCTCTCCCACGGCATTCAAAATGAGTTGATGTTGGCGGCGGAGGGCTTGTAGTTCCTGAGCAACGGGTTTCGAGTGTTGTGCAGACATAAATCGCCGAGGAAAAAGATCAGAAATGATTGTTAATGGGGTGAATCGAGTCGTTTTGCGGGATGATGGGGTGGATTTGCACCGGAGTGGCAAGATGAGGGACGAAGTTACTCCTGATTTTTGCGAAAGAAAGTATAATTCATTACATTTTGCGGGTCTGGCTTGGACTTTAAATGAGGAGAGAAATGATCAAGGTTGCGATCGCCGTCACTGAAGTCCAAATCACCGCGTGGTCTCAAAATTGCCCCGTTGAGTCGTGTTTCAAGGTACAGGAATAGGCTGTTTTATCCCCTTGCCTTCTCCAAGATGAGCCGTTGAGAATACCTTGCCTTCAGGGTAATTCCGGGACGATCGTTTGGGTATTTGAGTCTCTCTCGCATCTGTCGGATTAAAATCATAATCGCACTATAGTCCCATGAATGTCTTGAAATAAAAATGAAGACAATTCTGGTCATTGAAGACGAAACCCAAACCCGGAATATTTTTCTGAAGTCCTTGCAATTTGAAGGATTTACCGCCCATGGAGCGCGTAACGGTGTTGAAGGGATTCAACTCGCTCACCAATGCCGCCCTGATTTGATTGTGTGTGACATCATCATGCCGGATATGGACGGCTATGCGGTGTTAGCCAATCTGCGATCGTCCCCAGCGACGGCGATCATTCCGTTCATCTTCTTAACGGCAAAAGTGGCGATGGCAGATCTCCGTCAGGGTATGGAATTGGGGGCGGATGACTATCTGACCAAACCCTGTACGGTGGAACAATTTTTAGCCGCGATCGCCACTCGTCTCAAACGCCAAGATGACCTGGTGAAACTCTACGGGCGATCGCCCCAACCGGCCCCCTACGCCCCCCATCGCGACCCTTTCTCCTCCCCAGACACCCCCGCCACCGACCCCATCTTCCCCGACTATTCCCAACTCCAAGCCGTCTTTCAATTCATCGAAGCCCACTACAGCCAAGCCATCCACCTCGAAGATGTCGCCCAAGCCGCTGGCTATTCCCCCGCCTATCTCACCCATCTCGTCCAAAAGCAAACCGGGCGCACCATCAAACAATGGATCATTGAGCGACGGATGACCCAAGCCTGCAAACTGCTCCGCACCACAACCCAATCGATTCGTACCATCGCTGATGCCTGTGGCTATGCTGATGCGAGCTACTTCACCCGCCAATTCCGACAGATTCACGGCCTTTCTCCGCTCCGTTGGCGACAACAGATTAACCCTTAATTGAAGTGAGAAGGGTTGTGAAATGGTACTCCATTAACTCAGATCTCTAGGGTGGTTTCTGTATCTCATTTAACACAAAGCCCCTATTTTTCAGAATATTAAAATTTTACAAAGAAAGTCCTAATTTTTTCCCCATAAAATCCAATGCCATGCCTAAGGATTCCTGTTAGATTACCCAACAATATTAATGGCCAATTCTGATCTTGTTTGTTGAGTTTTCGGTAATTTTGGTTGTAGGTGAACATTCGCTATGGTTTTGAATTCGGCACAGAACGTACTGAGTCATTTAACGCGCTCGCCGGGACGCTCCGGAAAGCTGTCTAACTTGCAATCTCTTTGCACAGTTTGTGGACAGCAACATTCCAGTTTTGACCACTGGGAATTTATGCAAACGATGCCCCAAGATCCCGTCGAGATGGTGGATGATCTGGTCAAAATGGGGATTTATAAAGAGAATCAACTCCGGGCCGCTGACACGGTTAATGCCCACGAACTCCGGAAGACCCTCTTGCTCAAACGGGTGGGACGCGGCAGCCCGAAGCGGGAAAAACTAATTTTGGATCTTTGCCGCCAAGCCGGCGGGTTAGACAATGCCTTCGCAGCCGCTTTTGGGCCCCAAGCAGGCCAATTCTTCGGTGATGCGATTCGCAATGGGCAACCCACCCGCCGCGAGTTCCTGCGCAACGTGGCGATCGGGGCGGCGTTGGTGAGCCTGGCCAGTTGTGGTGATGGTGGTTCGAGTGGCCCGGCTGCTGAGGATGATGCCGAACCCGTCGATACCAGCAATTTGGAAAAAACCGACCTGCAAATCGGCTTTATTCCCATCACCTGCGCCACGCCGATTATTATGTCGGAGCCGTTGGGATTCTATGAGAAGTATGGGTTTAACGCCAAAGTGGTGAAGATGCCCAGTTGGGGTGCGGTGCGGGATTCTGCGATCGCAGGCGAACTCGATGCCTACCATATGCTCGCCCCCATGCCCATCGCCATGACCCTCGGCCTCGGTTCGGCGGCCTTTGGGGTCAAACTCGCCAGCATCGAAAACATCAACGGCCAAGCGATCACCGTCGCCGAACGCCACAAAGGTAACATCAACGGCCCCGCCGACTTCAAAGGCTTCACCATCGGCGTGCCGTTCCCCTACTCGATGCACAACCTGCTGCTGCGCTACTACCTCGCCACGGGCGGCATCGACCCCGACGTGGATGTGCAAATCCGTCCCGTTCCCCCGCCGGACAGCATCGCCCAACTGATCGCCGGAGACATTGACGCTTACCTGATGCCCGATCCCTTTAATCAACGGGCCGTCTACGAAGGGGCTGGCTTCATCCATATGCTCACGAAAGACCTCTGGCCCGGTCACCCCTGCTGCGCCTTTGCCGCCAGCGACGAATGGATCGAAACCAATCCGCAGACCTTCCGCGCCCTCAACAAAGCGATCATCGAGGCCGCCGGTTATGCCAGTGACCCCGCCAACCGCGTCGAAATTGCCGAAGCGATTTCCGATCGCGCCTTCCTCAATCAACCCGTCGAAGTGGTTCAAGCTGTCCTCACCGGGGACTTTGAAGATGGTAATGGCAACACCCTCAGCATCCCCGATCGCATCGACTTCGACCCCTACCCCTGGCAGAGCTTCGCCAACTGGATTTCGTCGCAACTCGTGCGCTGGGATCTCCAAGGTGACGACCTCGCCCCCACGATCATCCCGGAAACCGGCTACGACGAAGTGGGAACCGATGTCTTCTTAACCGACCTCGCTCGCGAACTGGCCGAAGAACTGGGTCAATCGCCGCCGTCCGAGATTTACCGTACCGAAGAATTGATGTTTGACACCTTTGACCCGGCTGATCCGGCGACCTACGTGCAAGAGCAAATCGACGAGTACGGCGTTTAACGGTTCAACATTCGGAGGCTTATTCATTCAATTCGGAGGTTTATTC
>CAZCWE010000091.1:0-5790 GCA_964502285.1 uncultured Spirulina sp.
ATGGCAGCACAGGAAAATGAGCTGCTGAAGAAGACGCTGACCGTAGCCGCCGATGCCACCGAGCAGGCCGATCTTGCCAAGCAGATAGAAGCAAACAACCAGCGCATCCTTGATTCGGAAGAAGCGAAAAACGCACAGATACTGCTGGATAACGACAAGGCTGCCAAACTACGACTGGAGCAGGAACGTATCCTCAACAACGAACTGATGGGTATCCGGACAGAAGCCCTGAAAAATACGCAGGGCGCAATTCAGCAGCAGTTACTGGAAGAAATCCGTATGCTGCACCAGAATGCCGGTGAGCAGCTTAAAGTGCAGGATAATATCAATCAGCGGATTGAGGATAATACAAGCGGGTTCTGGAAAAAATTATTGGTAAGAGTAGGGGAATTCATTACAGACTGGCGTTCCATATTCTCCGACCAGAGCGAAGAATGGATACGTCACCATGAAAGCGTGGAAACCAGCACAAAACAGCATAATGAGCGTATGAAGCTCATGCAGAAGAGCTTTGCCCTGGACATAGATGCGGCGGAACTGGAAAGAATTGAGTCTGTCAAGCGCACCTACCAGCAGCTCTATGAAGTAACCGGCGACGCTTCCATGCTGGAGAAAATACAGCAGGACAACAAGCAGATACTGATTGCCGAAGAAGTGAAGAACGCACAGATATTGCAGGATGCGGAACTGGCGGGCGTGGGTCTGACGGGGGAGGTGAAAGACCGCTTCAACGCGATTCAATTGGAACTCGCCGAACTCGGCACGCAGTTTTCTAACCATGTGCTGGACGCAACGAAGGCGTTCGAGTTGAAACTCACTGAGCCGGACGAGGTTGCCGGCTTGCCGGACAGTTGGCGCAGTTTAGCCGCCCAAACCGCCCGCCAAAAGGGCATCGACACCGCCACCCCAGAGCAGGGCCCGTGGATCGTGACGCTGGATTTCCCGAATTTTGGCCCGTTTCTCAAGCATGCCCAACGCAGCGATCTGCGCGAAAAAGTGTATCGGGCCTATGTGACGCGGGCGGCCAGTGGAGATCTCGACAATACGCCGCTGATCGATCGCATCCTCAGCCTCCGCCAAGAAAAAGCGCAGATCCTGGGCTTTGAGCATTTTGCCCAGTTGAGTTTAGCGCGGAAAATGGCCCCCGGTGTGGCTGCCGTGGAAACGCTGTTGGAGGAGTTGCGCCAGGCGAGCTACGACGCGGCTCAGCGAGAAATTGCCGAGTTAAAGGCCTTTGCCCAGCAGCCGGAATTAAATCTGTGGGATGTGTCCTATTGGTCGGAACAACAACGGCGGGCGAAGTTTGACCTGGATACGGAGGCGTTGCGCCCCTATTTCCCGTTGCCGGAAGTGCTGAAGGGGTTGTTTGGCCTCGCGGAGCGGATTTTTGGTGTGGCGATCGCCGCCGCCGATGGTCTCGCGCCCGTGTGGCATGAGGATGTGCGTTATTTTGAGGTGAAAAATGGGGCGGGGGATGCGATCGCTGCCTTTTACCTCGACCCCTACAGCCGCCCGGCGGAAAAACGCGGCGGTGCTTGGATGGATGAATGCGTTGGCCGGGCGAAACTAGGCCAAACCACCCGCCTCCCCGTCGCCTATCTCGTCTGTAACCAAATGCCCCCCGTGGACGATCGCCCCAGCCTAATGAGCTTCGACGAAGTGGAAACCCTCTTCCACGAATTCGGCCACGGCCTGCAACACATGCTCACCCAAGTGGACTATCCCGGCGCATCGGGCATCCGTAACGTGGAATGGGACGCGGTGGAACTCCCCAGCCAATTCATGGAAAACTGGTGCTACGATCGCGCCACCCTCTTCGGCATGGCGAAACATTACCAAACCGGCGCACCCCTCCCCGAAGCGGACTATCAAAAACTCCTCGCCGCCCGCACCTACCAAAGCGGCATGGCGATGCTCCGCCAACTCCATTTCAGTCTCCTAGACCTCGAACTCCACAGCCGCTATCAACCCGGCGGTGATGAGACTCCCTTTACGGTGCGCGATCGTATCGCCCAAACCACCACCGTTATCCCCCCCCTCCCCGAAGATGCCTTCCTCTGCGCCTTCGGTCACATCTTCGCCGGAGGTTACGCCGCCGGCTACTACAGCTACAAATGGGCCGAAGTCCTCAGCGCCGATGCTTTCGCCGCCTTTGAAGAAGTGGGCCTCGAAAACGAAACCGCCATCCAATCCGTGGGCCAAAAATTCCGCGACACCGTTCTCGGCCTCGGCGGCAGTCTCCACCCCATGGAAGTCTTCAAAGCCTTCCGCGGCCGCGAACCCCAAACCGAAGCCCTCCTACGTCACAGCGGCTTATTAGCCACCGCGTAAGCCCTGATTTCCACCCGACAGGCTCAACCTAAAATAATTGAGCCTGTTTTCTATAGGGAGAATTAGAGTGGCATAGAACAGTTCATATTGTTCTTTGATTGTGCGGGTATTATGAGCAAAAATCAGACTTCCAGATGTGAATAGCACGCTGTGCTAAGTAACGTTGTCTGGTTGCTAAGGTATCGGCACTCCACTCTTCAGCCAAAATAGTCTGTGTCAATTGGTACACACTTCGTTGATAGGCTTCTTGCTTGACCGCATAGGATTCGTTACCGACTTGACGATTCAGACTAGGTTCTAACGGCGTTAGATTACCAATACGATATACCATTTCATCGAGTTGAGATTCTGTAAAGTGTTGTCGCCAATAATCAGTGGGTGATTCAGGTAGAATATGCTCCACTGAAAATCCATCTTCACTAATATCTTGTCGCTCCAATGCATCCATCTCAAGCTTCCAAAGAATATATCGTACCAACTTTCTTTTTTGTCCTTTTGTGGAAATTGAGAGCAACGAAAAATCCTGTGCAAACTTTTCGTCTGAAACATAGACCGAGCGCAGGGCATCAAAAACTTGTCTTGGGTGAGTGATTTCGCCAGCCATGATTGAAATTGCTATTCTATTATGTAATTTTTCTAATTCATTTGGGTTTAATCGACTGACGATAATATAGCGAAAAGAAAGTATACAGATAAGTTTGAGGAGACGATTAAAATTATCTGGTGAAAACTTGCTGTAGGCAGCAAATAAAGTAGGATAAGCCTGCTTAACTCGAAATAGTTCGAGTTCGCGAATATACGATTGATTGTCTGGAGTATCACGCCAAAAGTCATCATTAGAGTTACCCAGAGCAATGAAAAGACTACTATAGTTTTCGAGTTGGTCTAGTAAATCAAATGCCTGCTTTGCACTGTTTACAGATTCTCGAACGATTTTGAATAGTCTTTCACGTCTGACCCTTGTTTCTTGAAGGCTTAGATAATATCTCAGAAACTCTGGAAATTTTTCCATCTGAACAGTGTTAATGATTCGTCGCCATTGCCGCTGAGCTTCTTGTAAATCATCTGGCCCCTGAAAAAGAGAGAATAAGTAGTTTTTCAACAGATCTGTTGAACTGAGTTCGATGCCCCTCGCATTCAACGTCTCAAATACAGTGTATGCATTTAACTCGTCTTCAACATTAATTTGAATAAAGAGTAATCTTTGGGCGATTACATTAGTCAAAAATTCAGCTAACTTTTCTCCATCGTGAATAATGACTTGAAGCTTTTCTAATTGAGTAGAAAAATATTGAAAAGCTTGCCACAGAAACTGGTTAGACTTTGAGAGTGCTCGTAGATTACGAAGTTTCCTTAGATTAATTAGATTGCTTTGATAAAAGTCATTGTTATTTTCGTTTAAAATAATCTTACTTGAGTAACGAAGAGATCTAGGATCTTTATCGCTAAGATAGGTGCGCTTGAGAATTTCTTGGCGTTCTTGATTAGCTATTTGATCATTTTGTCGTTCAACTAGTTTCTGGATTTTGTCAATAACAGCAATCGCAATAATACTCAAGGTAGCTAAGCGTTGCTGTCCATCAATGATGGTAAACTCTTTGTCAGAAGCGGCAGAGTTTTGTAAAACAATCGCCCCCATATAATGACTAGAGTTGGGGCTATCATAAATAGTTAAAATATCTTGCCAAAGATCTTCCCAGTTTTCTTCTTTCCAAGAATAATCACGTTGAAAGGATGGGACTCGATAAATCTTGCCATTACCGATCAAGTCACCAAAACTTGTAGTCCGTGTATCTAATAGGTTGATTTTAGCCATGAATAGTCTGGGATGAGTGGCGAGTTCTCATCTTTAAGGTATCAGGAAACTACTGATTAAGGTTGCTTGGAGAGTGAGGGCAAGTCAACACAAATTTGGTACGGATTGCAAGATTGTCAGTCAGTCGCTTTTGATGCTTGCTGGGGACTATGAAATTGGCGCGATCGCAACAGGGCGCATGAAATCGGCGATTAAAGGCAGAATGTTAAACCCAAGCCGCAATTCAGGATTCCTATTCTAAAATCTAGGTTTAACTGTCCCTGTGCTGCGATCGCTCATGTCTGACTCCCTCAAAACCCTAGGAACCCCGCCCAATGCGTGGCGCGTCGATGCCGACATTGCCGACCTCCGCCGCGAACCCCTCCCCCCTGAAATTGTCACCGTACCGACGCGATCGAAAACCCTGCGGCTCGATCTGGCGAAAACGGCCCTGATCGTGATCGATATGCAGAATGATTTTTGTCATCCCGATGGGTGGCTGGCGGGGATTGGTGTGGATGTGACCCCTGCCCGTGGGCCGATCGCACCCTTGCAGACGTTCTTGCCGGTGATGCGATCGCACCACATTCCCATCCTCTGGGTCAACTGGGGCAACCGTCCCGACCTTCTCAACATCAGCGCCGCCACCCGCCATGTGTACAACCCCACCGGCGACGGCATCGGCCTCGGCGATCCCCTGCCCAAAAACCAAGCCCCCGTCCTGGAGGCGGGCAGTTGGGCGGCGGCGGTGGTGGATGAGCTCACCCCAGAACCCGGCGATATTCGCGTTGATAAATACCGGATGAGCGGCTTTTGGGATACGCCCCTGGATAGTATTTTGAAAAACCTGGGGCGCACGACGTTACTGTTTGCCGGGGTGAATCTCGATCAATGTGTGATGGCGACCTTACAAGATGCGGCATTTTTAAACTACGATTGCATCCTCTTAAGCGATTGTGCCGCCACCACCTCCCCCGAATTTTGCACCCAAGCGACGCTATATAACGTCAATCAATGCTTCGGGTTTGTCACCGATTCCACCGCATTTTTAGAAGCGATGACGACCCCTTAAGCGATCGCACGATCGCCGCCGTAATGCTCATAAATATGTTGATAGATTTCATCGCATTTGGTGTTCCAGAGTGCATCGGGATAGGAATCGTGTAAATCAGCAATCGGAGTCTGAGTTTGGTTTTTGAGGTGTTACAGAATGCTGAGGGCGATCGCAATCGGTTGTTGATAGTTCAGGGCGGTGGGATCGGGCAAAATGGATTTGTACAGCCGTCGAATCTGGCGAACTTAGGCGATTAAGTCTTGCTTGGTCGTGTCGTTGGGGACGATCGCTGCAACGGCTTGGTCATAAAGTTGCACATCGGCAAAGGCGGTGCGCTGTTGGGTGAAGGCGGCGAAGTTAACACCGCGTTGGTGGAGGAATTGTTCGAGGTGCGTAATCGCGCTGTCTAGCTCGGCAATCAGGGCCGTTTTGGCCGCCCCATCATGTAAAAATGCGTAAGTCCTGGGGGGTTTATTTGTTCGTTGGTTACAGTTTTGGCAACGGGCGGATGGTTTGGGGTGGGTTAGGCTATAGCCATTGTTTTTGTATCTGTTGAGGTGGTGGGGATGTCTTTGCGGTTGGGTCTTTTGGGTGGGGTTTTGGTGTCGGG
>CAZCWE010000091.1:5800-9641 GCA_964502285.1 uncultured Spirulina sp.
CAGCCGGGTTTCGACTCCGCTCAACCCTCAGTGATAGAGGACTGAGGATTGACCGGAGTCCGATCGCTTACCCTATCCCTAGCGGGAGGCTTTGCCAACGACGATCCTCAGGGTGCGCTGATTGTATGCCCTCATTCATTGATGAGTTAAGTCATCCCGCATCACGGCTTAGAATGAGAACGTGGCTCGCAACGCGCCAATCAGCACCGTATCGTTGTTGGCATTGTGTCCCGGATTAAACACCGCCACCAAACCGGGTGTAATCGTGAGGTTGTTGTTTAACCGCCAGCGATAAAACGCCTCTAGGTGATAGGCTGTATCATCCCGACCGCCATTAAATGCGGTGCTGCCCGTCTTGAAGAAGCTCGGAATATTCCCCAGCACTTGACCATTGGCACTTAAATTACTTTCCGTGATCCGGGGTGGCATACCAAAGAAGATGCCGCCAAAATTCCCCTCGGCAAACAGATCCGGGAACTGCAACGACAGCATCCAATTGTTCGTCTGTACTGAACCATCGAAAGTCGTCATGATTGGTCTGAACATTTTGTGCTGCAACAAGGCTATATTCAGGGTCAAACTCAAATTGGCAAAGCAACTGTGAAGTTGTTGCAATTCAATAGTGTACGACGGGTGATTGAACGTCAAATTCTCATGCGACAAGGGCGTTACCCAGATTGACTAACCTGGATTCTGACAGATCATCAGTGTCTCTCCGGTTTGACTCTGCCTAGAGAGATTGCGCGATCGCAACACAAGCGGCCAAAGATGCGGTGGTTTTAATCGCTTGGGGGGTGATGTGGGTGGCACTCGCTTCATGGCCGTGATCGTGGAGGGCGGTGATCAGGTGCGATCGCTTCGGTAAATCTAGCTTGCCCCGTTTGCCGATGGCTTGCAGGGTGTAGAAATAGGGCGGTAGGGTTGCTTCTGCCGCGAACAGGTCGAGCAAAGTGACGCAATCGGGCCAGTTCCATTCTTGAGCGATCGCCGCCATCCCTTGTACCCAGGGGCGATCGTGCAACGGCCCCAACCACATCGGCCCGGAGAGGGTCAGCGATCGCCCACAGCCACAGGTCGCCCGCCCCAACTGCTCCGCCCCCACGATTTGATAGTCGCCGCAGCCGTGACAATAGCCCAGCCAACCGTAGTCCTTGACCTTGGCGCGGCGTTGGGGGATTAATCGCGCCCAGACTCGATAGGTTCCCCCCGCAAAAAAGGCAAAACCCGGCTGCAGCCCAAACCCTAAGGCCGTCGCCTGTTGGTGCAAGGCTCCGAGGAGGATACGGAGGCCTTGCTCGTGGGCGGCGGGGTGCGATCGCGCCACCACGCCGTAACTCGTCAATAACTTATTGGGAAGATGGCCTGTGAGCGATCGCCCATCGGTACTCGTCACATACACACATCCATGCAATCGCGTCGCCCCCAAGGCCTGCCGCAACTCCGGCATCGCATCGCCAAAACAATCCACATCGACAAGATCGTAATAGTCTGCCGCCCCGCTGCACCGACTCAAGAGCCGCCGGGCATTGTCCAACGTCAGCCGATGCGGGAGCGCGTCCAGATTTTGTCTCAGATTAGCCGTTAAGACAGGCGCTAGGTCTGGGTTGCCGTCATTCACCCAGAGGAAATCCGCCCCACTTTCGCAGCCGTAGCGGAGCGATCGCACCCCACAGCCCGCCATCACCTCCAACACCCGCAACCGCCCCAGCCCTTGCCGCAGCACCGCCGCCGCCAACACCCCCAAATCCCGCACCATCCGACTCTGGGGCCGAAAAAACGCCGTCCCCACCTGAAACGAAACCCGCCCTTCTTGCGATCGCTCCTCAGTCATTCCCTACCCTCATCACCACCCCTTCAGGGCTCAGGGATCATGGCTGTTGGCGACCCTTCATAATCTGTTCTCGGAGCGCCATCAGTTGATCGCTCACTTCCGTTGACACCTCCGACGTTTCCCCAGTTCCGGCGTTCGGCATCACCGCCCCCGTCAGATCCGCATTACGGAAATTCGTTTCATTGATATTGGCATCAATTAACACCGCATTGGTGAGCTTCGCCCCGATCAAATTCGACCAGCAGAGTTTAGCGCGATACAGTTTTGCCTCGGTGAGATCCGCCCCGCGTAGCGTTGTCCAGGACATATTCGCCGCTCGCATATTCGCCCGTTGCAGGTTAATCCCCGCCAAATTCGCACTGTTCAAAAGCGCCCGGCTGAAATCCGCATCACTGGCATCGGCATTCGTGGCATTCACCCCATGGAGAATCGCCCCTGTTAAGTTGGCACTGTGGAGGTTTGCCCCCATCAGGATCGCGTTGGTGAAGTTCGCTTCGGTGAGGTTCGCCTCCATTAACATCGCCTTCATCAACTTCGCCCGCCCCACATGGCAATTCACCAACCGCGCCCGGCTTAAGTCCGTATCTCGCAAATCGGCTTCACTTAAAATTGCATTGGTGAAGTCCGCAGATTTTAAGATTGCACCTTGTAAGTTGGCGGCTCGTAAACTGGCATCGCGCACCTTTGCACCTGTCATGTGGGCTTTGTAGAGGTTCGCGCTGATCAGATTGGCTTCGGTGAGGTTGGATTCGAGGTGGGCTTCGGTGAGGTTGGCTTCGCGGAAGTTGGCGCGAATCAACTTCGCCCCGATTAAATTCGCGCCCGCTAAATCAGCTTCACGGAAATTTGCTTCGCTCAGATCGACTCCACCGAGAAAGGTGTTCCGGAGATCGATCTTTTGGAAGTCTCGTTCTCCACTGGCGTAGCGTTGCAAAAGTTCTTCCGTATCCATGATTATCGGGTCTGTGATTGATTAGGGTTCATGATCGCAGGGATCTGAGGGTTGTAGGGTGTTAGATAGCTCAACTGAGTAGCTTACCTCGTCTTTCGGGTCTACATCCTCCTATTCTGGGCATTTTTCGATTCAAGGCGAATATTGCACGGGTGATGGCATCCAGCATCTAGCAATGTCTATGGCTCATCTTTACTTATTTTAGAGCGTCTTTGGATTTCGAGTGTTTTTCGGTGAGAAGTTGGGGGAATTGAAATGAATCGGGTTCAAGAGTGGGAAATCCGAGCTTGAGGGTTCGGTTCTACCCCTTAAGCTGCGGGGGTTTGCTCGTTACAGTGGGGCTAACAACTCTAAAACAGCATTTCGGCAGAGGACAGAACCATGAACAATCACCATGCTGCGATCGCCAATCTTTTTGATGCCAACCACAACTCCAACGAATTGTGGCAATACATGCAAAACCTCAACGCAGACACTGCAAACCAACTGTTTCGACCGAGTACCGAAGCGGCTCAAGTCATGGAAGGACAAATTATCAGCCTCTTGGGTGGCCTGCCCCCACAGCATTTTGATGTGAGAGTGAGTACGACCCGTGAGCAATTGGGTCAATTGTTGGCATCGGCGATGATGGGGGGCTATTTTCTCCATAAAGCCGAGCAACGGATGGCCCTCGAACAACGCTGGCATGAGGACGACCCAACGCCAGACCATCCCACCGCCGAGCAACAATAGGGCAGTCAGGGGCGGCCCGCCAAGATTCACTGCTCTAGTTCGGCGAGGGTGAGCCACCGTTCTGTGACCTGATCAATGGTTGCAGTTAGGGTGGCGAGTTCATCGGTGAGGGATTGCAGTTGGTTGTAGTCGGCGGGGGGATGGGTATAGATTTTGGCTTCGAGGGCGGCTTTTTGGGCTTCGAGTTCGGGGATCTGGGTTTCGAGTTCGGCGAGTTCGCGGCGTTGATAGTTGGAGAGGCGGCGGGATGGGGTGCTGCTGTTTTTCTTGGCCGGGGTTGGGGTTGGGGCTTTGGCGGGGGGGGGAGTGGCGGCGGCTTCTTCTTT
>CAZCWE010000091.1:9651-11707 GCA_964502285.1 uncultured Spirulina sp.
TTCGGGTCGGGTGAGGATTTCGCGGGGGATTGGGCTGGGGATGGGATGAGGGCGGCGGCTTCTTTGGCGATCGCAGCTTCGGCCCGTTTGTAATCCAGATAGACCGAATAGTTACCGGGATATTGCCGGAGTTTACCGCCGTCTTCGAGGGCGAAAATAAACTCAACCGTCCGGTCTAAAAAGTAGCGATCGTGGGACACACAAATCACGCAGCCGTTAAAGGTTTCGAGATAGTCTTCTAACACGCCCAGGGTTTGCACATCGAGATCATTTGTCGGTTCATCGAGGATTAAAACATTGGGGGCGGTCATTAAGATTTTGAGCAGAAATAGCCGCCGTTTTTCGCCGCCCGATAGTTTATGAATCGGCGCATATTGTTGATCGGATGGGAAGAGAAACCGCTCTAACATTTGTGAGGCGGTGATCGTCGTGCCGTCGCTGGTTTTGACGAGTTCGGCACTATCTTTGATGTATTCAATGACGCGCTGGTTTTCTTCTTTGGCAGTGATCATACTTTCAGAATGTTGATCAAAGTAGCCAAAATGGATCGTAGTGCCGATGTCTACCGTTCCAGAATCGGGCGGGATGCGACCCGTAATGATGTTCATCAGGGTGGATTTTCCGGCCCCATTGCCGCCGATGATGCCGATGCGATCGCTGGGCCCAAATTCATAGGAAAAATCATGGATGAGGGTGCGATCGCCATACGCCTTACTCACCTTCACCAGTTCGATCACCTTCTTGCCAATCCGCCGACCGGGGGTGTCAATACTGACGTTACTATTCGCCGCCTTGAAGGTGGTGTTTTGCATATCGCCAATGCGATCGATGCGGGCTTTTTGCTTCGTGCTGCGGGCTTTCGGGCCGCGCTTGAGCCATTCCAATTCGCGGCGCAGAATGCCTTGATACTTGCGTTGGCTGCTGGCGGCGGCTTCTTCGGCCAGGGCTTTTTTCTCTAGGTAGTAGGCATAGTTGCCGTCGTAGCTGTAGAGGTCGGCGCGGTCGATTTCTAAAATACGGTTGGTGACGCGATCGAGGAAGTAGCGATCGTGGGTAATCAACAACAACGCACCGCGAAATTGGGTGAGGTAGTCTTGCAACCATTCCACAGATTCCGCATCGAGGTGGTTGGTGGGTTCGTCCATCAGCAGCAGATCCGGATCGGCCAAAAGCGCAGTGGCGAGGGCGATCCGTTTGCGATATCCCCCGGACAGATCACCCACCCGCGCCTCAAAATCATCAATCCCCAACCGACTGAGGATGATTTTGGCGTTGGTTTCCAATTCCCAGGCTCCGATCGCATCCATCTGCTCGCTGACCGTGGCCAGGCGGCCCATGAGGCGATCGAGGTCGTCTCCGGCCGCGTGGGCCATTTTGTGGGACAGGTCTTCGTATTCCCGCACGAGGCCCATGGCGTTGTTGCTGTCGGCGAACACTTGGTCGAGGACGGTGAGATTGGGGTCAATGTCGGGCTGTTGGGGTAGATAGACGATCCGTGCTCCGGATTTGATGATGCGATCGCCCCCATCGAACGGCTCCAACCCCGCGATCATCTTTAAAAAGGTCGATTTTCCCGACCCATTCACCCCAATCAGCCCAACCTTTTCCCCCGCCTCAATGCTGCAACTGGCCTCGCGGAGAATCTCTTTAATCCCAAAATCTTTATGAACAGTTTGGAGGGTCAGAATACTCATGGAGTCAGGCGTGAGGGGTCATGTCACAGTATCTCACGTCCTCCGAAATCTGTGGGAGCGGAAGCCCCTCACCCGCCGGGCTACCGCTTATACACAAACGGCTACCCACGTTCTCACACTCTCGCCGATCTCCCCCCCAGCCCCCTTTGTTAAGGGGCAGAGATTATTCATTGAGGAGAGAAAGTTTATCCTGGACTCTAAAACATCATTACACCCTGCTGATGAATACCAGCTTATTAACCTATCTCCAACAAGTCCCTGACTTTGGATGCCCTTCATACTCAATCTCTGTCGGAGTCATGGTTTTGCCTCGCTCACTCAGGCAATACGGGCATGGGCTCATGATCTGACGAGTCTTCTTG
>CAZCWE010000092.1:0-9704 GCA_964502285.1 uncultured Spirulina sp.
ACCGACCACAGGATCAAGGTTTGGTCTTGGCTGGTGGAAACGAGGTAGTGACCATTGGGACTGTAGGCGATGGAGGTGAGGTTGGATTGGGGGGTGGTGACGGTTTGGAGACATGTCCCCGTGGCGATTTCCCACCGTTTCCAGGTATTGCCTGCCCCGGCGGAAACGCAGTACAGACTATCCGGGCTAAAACAGAGGGCTTGCACCGCCTGACTATGGGCTTGCCAATAGCGGACGCGGCGGCCGGTGGTGAGATCCCAGAGGGTGAGTTCACCTTGGGCCGTGCCGCCCATGAGGTAGTGACCGTCAGGACTTTGGGCAAGACTGACACAGTAGAGGGATTGGGTATCGAGGGTTTGGCGTAGAGCGCCGGTGTCCGCATCCCACTGTTGGAGGCCGCTGGTGCGGCTGCTGGTGACGACGCTTTTGCCGTTGGGGCTGATGTCGCAGCAGTCGAGGTAGCCTTTGGGGTTGCCGACAACTTGGCTGAGGGTGCGATCGGGGGTGATGTGCCAGCGTTTGACGAGGCCATCTTGACTACCGGTGAAGGCTTGGCCGTCGAGGCTGAAGTGGGCGGTGTGGATGCTGCCGATGTGGGCGGTGAAGGTTTGCAGTTCCCAACAGTGGGCGATCGCTTCCCTCGGTAGGCGGGTATAAAGGCGCGTCCAGAGGTCAAAGGCGCGTAGATCTTCGCGATAACTGGGGAGCGATCGCACCGCCTTGAGCTGTTGCCAGGCCTCGATCCACTGCGATCGCGCAAGGGCGGCTTCGGCTTGGGTGATGCCCTCTTGGTATTGCTGGGTGGTGGTGGCTTGGGTGGTGGTGGACTGGGCAATACAGAGGCGGAAGGGGGCCTGATAGGTGATCTGTTGTTGATCGATCGTCCAGAGGGTTAACTGTGCGCCCCCAACGAGCACCTGTTTCCCATCCGGGCGCAGGGCGGCCACGGTGGAGGGTTGGTCCGTGAGCGATCGCAGCCATTGCCCCGTTTCTAATGACCACAAGTCCACCCGCTGCCCCGCCACGAGGCACACCTGGCCATCCTGCCTAATCCCCAGGGAATGAATGCCCGCCGTTGTTCCCGTCAAGGTCATCACCACCTGGCCCTGGAGGGATCGCACCGTCACCTCTCCGGCACTGGTGGCCGTGACACAGTGTTGACCGTCAGGATGGAGGGCGATCGCGCTTACGGCTTGGTTGGGGGCGATCGTCCCTAGGCAGGTTTCCCGGTGAATATCCCAGAGCCGAGGCTGCGAACTCACCGTCACCCCTTGAGACCCCTGAGCCGTGAGGGCGATCGCCGTCCCATCCCCATGACAGACAAATAAACAGGCCCCCGTCGCCACCTCCATAATCCGTAGCATCGTCGCAGTCTTGCGCAAGAAAAACCGACTATCCGGGCTCCAGCGTTGCTGCACGGCGGTCGGGGTGGGGGCGAGGTCTTCCCAGTCTTGGAGTTGGGGAAAGGTGCAGAGGCATTTCCCCGTCATGCGGCTCCACAGCTTCAGGGTTTGGCGATTGGTTTCGGGGTGATGGGCCAGGGAAATGACATAGCAGCGATCGGGGCTAAATTGAGTCAGGGTAATCCGTTCGCCCGGATGCCCCGACAGGCGATGGTGCTGGAGGGTGCGGCATTCCCAGAGTAAAAGGCTCCCGTCTTGATTGCCCCAAATTGCGTATTGGCCATCATCGCTGTAGTGCAGGGTGGCGATCGCCTCACGATGGAGCACCTGCCCATTGGGATCATCGGTTTGGGGTTGGATTTCTTGGGCGAGGGTGTAGGCTGCTTGCAGGGGGGTGGACAGGTTGGGGGAATGGAGCCGGTAGCGATCAAACGCCGCCTTCGCCGACCGGGGGTCATTGCGTTCCAGGTGCAGCAACCCGACGAGATCCGCCGCTTTGGCGGGGAAGGTGTCCAGTTCTTGGCGGATTTGGGTCTCGGTGATTTGGCGCGATCGCCACAGCCAGAGCAGTCGGTTATAGGTGGCCGCCGGATGGTGAGGGGCAACCTGCCGCGCCTTCTCCCAGAGCCGCAGCGCATCCTGAGGCCGATTGAGATCAATCAACGCCACCCCTTGATTGTTGTAATTTTCCGCCTGCCAATGGTTCGTCGCAGGAGCTTGGCGGCCGTAGGGACGATGGCACAGTTCGTGATACTGCCCAATCAACTGTTGAATGCACTGCTGCAACGTTGGGGGGCGATCTGTTTGGCACTGTTGAAAAAGGGTCTGGAGGGAGGCAGGCAACACCGCCGCCCCCGGTGTCAGATTCAGAATGATTTTCACCCACTGACGCAGATCATCCACGGGCCGCCCCGCTGTCGGATGGTGTAGGTCGGTTAACTTCACCGTGCCTTGTCCGTCTAGCAGGAGATTCGAGGCCTTGAGGTTACCGTGGATCAAGCCTTGGCGGTGGAGATAGTCCAAACCCCAGGCGGATTGAATGGCAATGTCGAGGATTTGCTGGAGGGCGATCGCATCCGCACTCCGGGACAGCCGCCCCGTTTGCACCCATGTTTGCAAGCTGCCCGCCGCCAAATATTCAGAGAAGATAATCAACTTCCCTTGCCACTGCCGCACATAGTAGAAACTAGCGAGATGGGGATGCAAGCCGAGCTTCAGCCAGGTTTTACACCGTTTCCGAAACGCTTCAACGGTGGCTTTGGTCTGCTGGGGCGGCGACCAAACCTTTGCCACCATCGCCTGATGCCAATGTCGATGGTAGACCTGATAGGTAACGCCGGATTCCTGTTCTCCTAAAATTTCAACGACCCGATACAGGTTAAGGAGGGTTTCACCAACGTGCCAGTGATCCGAAACCTGCGCCTGCATTGTTGAGTACTGCTCTCTTGCGATCGTGATTTAAACCCTGATTGTAGCAAGGGTGTGACAGAGATGGGATTAGGGGAACTGCTTAGACCCCGATCACATACTTTTTCCATTCAATATTACGGCCACTGCGAATATACCGAGCAATTTCAAAATGGAGGCTACTGTACGGACGGCGGGGGATGGATTTAAGCTGCATTTGGGCTTCGTCCGGGGTGCGGCTCCCTTTTTTGACATTGCACCGCACACAGGCCGCCACCAAGTTTTCCCAACTATCCGGCCCGCCCCGCGATCGCGGACTGACATGATCCAGGGTTAAATTGTCGCCCCGATAGTCGCAGTATTGACACGTGTGGTTGTCCCGTTCAAAAATGTTGCGGCGAGTCAGGGGAATCTCCTTGTAGGGAACCCGCACATAGTAGCGCAGCCGAATCACGGTGGGATGGGGAAACCGCGTGTAGATTTCCGTGGTCGTGTATTCAAGTTGTTCTGCTTTGCCCTTCAGCAGCAACACAACTGCTCGCCGCCAACTCGTGATGTTGAGTGGTTCATAGGAAGCATTTAGCACCAGAACCTTGCTCATGGGGCCCCTCCGCAACCGGAATCTATAGGTGGGTGATGGAAATTTACCCCAAATGTTAGCATAGGTCTCTGATGCGGGGATCATTCCCCATGCTCCGCAACCATCCCATCCCACCCCACCACGACACACTGAGGGGTTAAGGAGATAGCGCGATCGCAAGTGCCCAGACCCCTCACCATTGACCCCAACCCCGTGACTTGAATGTCTGACAACGTCTGCAACTATCGCATTGAAACCTTTCCCGAAGACTTCACCACCTGGCTGATCGGGGCAGCGATTTAGACCAACCTTTGACCGTTACGGGTAAGCAGTGGCCATGGCCAAGAAGGGGAAACAGATTCGCAAATCCGCTTCCCCTCCGGTGATCTATCGTCTCATGTAGAACATTAGAACTTATTAAGATTAAGACCTGCTTCTTTAGCAACGGCGTGTAATCCTTTTTTCTGAACCGTTTTCAACGCTTTCGTGGATAATTTAATCCGTACCCAGCGATTTCCTTCTGCCCACCAAATCCGCTTCCATTGCAAATTAGCTTCTTGCAACTTCTTCGTGCGTCGGTGAGAGTGAGAAACGGCGTAGCCGTTGTTGGCTTTTTTGCCCGTGATTTGACAGCGACGTGCCATGGTTACCAAGACCTCCTAAAAATTGTCAGGTGAGCCGCGATCTTTAATTGTATATCAGACTTTGAAAAACCCCAGGCCAGGGGAAAAATCTCACGGCTCACAGTGGCGATCGCAAACACAAAGCACCGCAAAACTCGCCCATCCTGAGGCTGAACCCAACCCAAGACAGTCACTTCAACCGCCCACCCGCCTGGAAACGCCAGGAATATAGGTTAAGATCGGGGCAACATTAACCTTTGATGTCTCAATTTTTGGTGAGCTGCTATGAAATCTCGCACCCCCTTTGGTCATGCGTCCCCCACCATCCGCCCCCTTCAACTGCGGGATGTGGAAGCGATCGCAACCTTAGCGCAGCGGGTGTGGGATGACTCCAAAATCCACGAATGGCAACGCCTGCATCGTAAATTGAGCCAATTCCAGCATTGGTTTGGCTTGCTAAATGTGCTGCGTCTTTTCCCCAACCTGACCCAGCATCAATTTTGTATCTACGTCGCCGAGCAAGAGGGGCAAGTGTGTGGCCTGATTCATGTCATGCCCTGTAACCGCACCCGCACCACCTGGCGTGTGGAACAGGTGATGTTTGATGCGGCGGCGGCGGCGATCAACAGCGGCTTAAACCTCAAAAACACCGGCTCTCACCTCCTCCGCCACTGTTTTGAAGTGCTGTGGGAAGCCCGCACCTGGGTGCTAGAGGTGAATATTCAAGATAAGCAAACCCTCGCTCTTTATCGGCAAAACGGCTTTCAACCCCTCGCTCAAGTCACCGCCTGGAATATTAGCCCGGAGGTGTTGCAGCGCATCGCTCAGCATGAACCCTCGCTGCCGAACCTGCTGCCGGTGAGTAATGCTGATGCCCAGCTCCTCTATCAACTGGATACGGTGTCGATGCCGCCGTTGTTGCGCCAAGTGTTCGATCGCCATGTGGAAGATTTTAAAACGCCGTTCTGGAGTGCGATCGCGAACAATATCCACAACTGGATTAACCGGACTGAAGTGGTGAGTGGCTATGTGTTTGAACCCCAACGAAAAGCGGCGATCGGTCACTTCTCCCTCACCCTCCATCGAGACGGCGATCGCCCCCACGAAGCCCTGCTCACCGTCCACCCCGCCTACACCTGGCTGTATCCGGAACTGATGGCGCAAATCGCCAAAGTCGCCCAAACCGTCCCCGGCACGCCCCTACGCATCACCTCCACCGACTACCAAACCGAGCGCGAAGACTACTTCGAGCACCTCGGAGCCGAGCGCATTGAGCACACCCTCCTGATGTCGCGCTCCGTGTGGCACAAGCTGCGGGAAACCAAGCCCCTCGAAGGCCTCCAACTTCCGGATATGCTCGGCCTCCAACCCGCCCGCACCCCCATCCCCACCCGGATGTCCTGGGCTAAATTCCTACCCAAACGGGATCATCGCACCGATTCATCCCGCCCGAACCCGCCTGAAACCCAAGCCTAAGCCCCTGCCACCATGGAACGGATTGCCGCCCTAGGGTTAGACGTGGGCAAAAAGCGAATCGGGGTCGCCGGCTGTGATGGCCTAGGGCTGATTGCCACGGGGCTAACCACGATCACCCGCCATTCCTTTGCTCAGGATGTGGCGGAGTTTCAAGCACTGGTCGCAGAGCGGCAGGTGCAGCAGCTCGTCGTGGGGTTGCCCTACACCATGGATGGAGCGATCGGGTTTCAAGCCAAACAGGTGCAGAAATACGCCAAACGCCTCGCCGGGACGCTCCAACTCCCCCTCGACTACGTTGATGAGCGGCTCACCTCCCTCGAAGCGGAGGCGCAGATGCAAGCCCAGCGGATCTCGATTCGTCAAAATAAGGGCTTGATCGATCGCAAAGCCGCCGCGATTATTCTGCAAACCTGGCTCGATCAACGGCGGCGATCGCCCTAACGCTGTGGTGTATTTTGACCCTCGCAGACGATTGTGATGGTTAACTGCCAGGAACTCCAGCCCCCTTGCCGGGATGAATGCCCTGACTTAGCGCGATACTCTATATTTGTGCTCAAATTTTCTCAACCATCATGTTGCCCAAAGACGATCTCCTCAAAGGTGTTGAAAATCGTGACGCTGTGACCCGCGTGATTGATCAAGCTGAACAAGCCCTGCGGACTTGGGAAGTGGTGATGACGGACTTCCTCTCGCCGCCGGTGTTAATCGAGGCTCAGCGGGCCTTTGTAAAGCTGACGGAGATCGAGTTAATTGCAGGCGGTGGATACCCTCAAGCGGAACGGCAACGGCTGGCGATCGCTCGCTCTGAACTTCCCCTCGACCCCAGCCAAGTGGAACTCGCCGCCCTCGATGTGGCGGGAAATTTCTTGTTTGATCCCGCCACCCACCGCGATTTTCTCGGCTCGATTTTGGGAACGGGGATTGTGCGGGAAAAAGTGGGGGATATTGTCGTGCTCGGCGAACGGGGTGCGCAGATTATCGTTGTGCCGGAATTGGTGGAGTTTCTCTGTCAGAGTCTGGTACAAGTGCGATCGGTTCCCGTCAAAACCCAACCTATTCCCCTGGAAAATCTGAAAATTCGGCCCCCGAAACGCAAGGAAATGACCACCGTTGAAGCCTCGATGCGGCTCGATGCGATCGCCTCTGCCGGGTTTGGGATGTCCCGCAGCAAAATGTCCGACGCGATTAGTTCCGGCGATGTGCGCGTCAACTGGAAAGACATCACCCAACCCAGCCACACCGTCCAAGCCGGGGATTTGATCGCCATGCGCGGCAAAGGTCGCTTAGAAGTGGGCGATGTGGCAATCACGAAAAAGCAACGCTACCGCATCCAGCTCACCCGCTTGGTCTAACCTGCGATGCTGTGAGGACAAGCGGAGTGAATCAGTCGGATTCGTCAGATTTTTCAGCCAGAGCGGTTAACGGCGGGGCAGCTTGGGGCGCTTTTTGTAGCGGGATTTGCGGAGGCGGTGCACCACCGGAATTGTCAGGCAATAGCTGAGGACTGCGGCGATCGTCCCCACCACAAAACACCCGACCCCCAAGGTCAACGCAAATTTCCACCCCAAATAAAACAAATCCGACGAAGCCCAGTCAATCGTGGAAAGATCCACATCCTTAACCCGCAAAATCTCCTGGCCAATGTGGAAATTAAAGGCATAAATCGGCACATAGGTGAGGGGATTACTGATCCAGGTGGCGGCCATAGCCGTCAAACGATTGCCCCGCAGCACCGTCGCCACCACCACCGCCAACAGTGTTTGCAGCCCGAAAAACGGGAAAAACCCAAAAAATATCCCGATCGCCACGCCCCGTGCGATCGCCTTCGGAGTTCCCCGCAGCCGTAAGATCTGATAGTAGTAATAATGAACCTGCTTTCGCCACCACGAGCGGCGAGGGCGGCAGGGTGAAAGTTTGGGAATGGTTTTGGTCACAAATCGTGTCACCTGGAGCCGACATCTCTTAATTGTACCGATAGTATTCCTCCCCATGCGATCCCCATTGACCAGTTTCCATGCAAATTTTGAGCTTCAGCGGCGGAACGATTCAGTCAAACCATGCCCAGCATCATACAAAATCAACATGAATAGACTAGTGGAGCCAAAGGTAGGGTAATGACATCGGCCATTTGTGATTTTCTCCAAAACTGAGCCTCAACTCGTTCAATACTGGGGATATCAAGACATTGCGCCATGATTATTTTAAAGGTCTTCCCGCGCAATGGCGCTGTGATGATGGCGATTACGTGAGGGGAATATTATTGTAATCTATCGAACAACTATGTTGCTTTAAAAAGCTTTGAAAGGCTTCAAATGGAATCGGACGACTAATGTAATAGCCTTGGATATAGCGGCAATGATAGGCTTGGAGGAGTTCCGCTTGGGCGGCAGTTTCCACCCCTTCTGCAACCACTTCAACCCCCATTGTCAACCCCAAATTAATAATGGACTGGGCCAGCTTGGCATCATTTTCATCAACTAGAACATCACGGATAAAACTGCGATCAATCTTCAACTCAGACACCGGCAAACGGTTGAGATAACTTAAGGATGAGTAGCCCGTGCCAAAGTCATCGATGGAGATACTCACCCCCAGGGAGGAAAGACGCTGAAGCAGTTGTCGGGTATGGAGAAAATCATGAATAAACACAGATTCAGTGATTTCGATAACGAGGGCATGGGAAGGGATGTTGTAGGACGCGATCGCATCCTGAACCAGTTCCACCACATTCGTATTTAGCAACTGTTTCGCAGACACATTCACCGAAAGCCGAAATTCATACCCAAGCATGGTTTGGAACGTCGTCCAATGGGCGCAGGCTGTTTTCAACACAAAAGCCCCAATCTGATCAATCACCCCAATATCCTCCGCAATGGGGATAAACTCCTCCGGGCTCACATGACCCAATTCCCCGTGAAACCAACGCACCAAAGCCTCACAACCCACAACCTGACCCTGCACAATATCAATCTTCGGCTGATAGTAGACATAAATTTCCCCCCGTTCCACCGCATGGCGTAATGCATTTTCCACCTGGAAACGGCGTTGCACCACCTGGTTCATTCCCTCGTTATAGAAGAGATACATCCCCCGCTGAGTATCTTTAGAGTTGTACAGTGCAGTATCAGCATGGCGGAGTAAATCAAAGGATTTTTGACCATCAATCGGAAAAATGGAAACGCCAATACTAGGCGTGATCGTAATCGACTCTTGCTGAATCAAAAACGGTTCACGAAACTGTTGAAGCACTTGGCGAGCAATGTCTTCAATCCCTTCATGATCATGCATCGGCGCAGAGACCACAATAAACTCATCTCCCCCTTGGCGAGCCACCATAATCTGGGGGTCGAAGGTCATGCGTAAACGTTGACTTACATCCTGAAGCAGTTTGTCCCCCACGTTATGGCCAAATGAGTCATTGACGCGCTTAAAATGGTCTAAATCAATAAAGAAAATGCCCACTAAGGTGTTGTCTTGTTGCGCTTTAGTGATGACCTGCTCAAGATAATCACTTAAGAACAACCGATTGGGTAAGCCTGTTAATAGATCGTGGGTGGCATGGTAAAGCCAATCTGTCTGGACTTGGGACTGGAGTTGGCGAACGTAGAGATATACCAAGACAGATAATCCAATCAAGAGGGTCATCACGATCAGATTAACTTGCACATTAGTCAACCAGCGTTGCCATACTAAGTGCATTGGTTGTGAGATCACTAAGTACAAATCATAGGCATGAAGATAGGTCACGTTGACGACTTGGGGAATGCGGACATTGCTATCCGTCGTTGACCAGGACACATCCCAATAGGTTTTTGTGGTGTCATAGGTGGTGGGGGTTTGGGCGCGGAGCCATTCTAGTTGTGGGGCTGAAATGGGCTGATTGTAGATGTCTTCGTAATTGAGGGTGGGGGCAATGGGGTTTTGAAATTGGATGTAGCCGTCCTTGTTGCGAATCACCTGGAACAGGGTTTGATCTGACCAATGAACAGTTTGCCAGGCGGTGTTTCCCCCCATGATATTAAGTCCGGCGGTCATTACGTAGCGAGTTTGCTGGTTCGGATTTCTGAGGGCTAACCGCACCGGAATGACCCAAGTGCCGAGGGCTTCCATATAGTAGGTTCGTCCTGGATAAAGACCCGGTTGATCGAGGGTGGTTTGAAAACTCTCGACATTTACCGGATTGTCGAGCAAATTCGGCAGGGGTTGATCGGGGTT
>CAZCWE010000092.1:9714-11696 GCA_964502285.1 uncultured Spirulina sp.
TGGAGACGATCAGCAGTTGCCCGTCTGTTCGGGCTAATCCTAGAGCGGCCATGCTTTCGTTGATGGCACTAATTTGCTGAATGAGCTGATAGGATTCGTTGGTTTTATTTTGTTGGTCGAGTTCGGCTAAACGGCGACCTACTACATCTAGGGCACTTTCAAAGTAAGTAAAAATACTTTTGGTCGATCGCAATGCGAGTTGATTTTGATAGGCTAGTTCTGTTTCGACTTCTGTTTTGGTTTGTCGCCACATCAAGTAGAAGAAGAGGCCACTTAAGACAAGAATAAAGCCTAGGTAGCACAAAAATAAAATTTGGATAGGCCGTCCTAATTTTTTGCTATTTATATTTTGTTTCGGTGCCATGGCTTAGAGGTTGTGCTGTATACCGTTAATCAACACATTCAAAAGCAGAGACTAACGTATAAGTACCAGCGGACTAGATTGCCTTGATTCTAAATCAATCCTGTTTTTTTGTCGGTGTGATTGACAGCATTTTGCGCTGAAAATGGGGCGGGTCTATGGATGAACACCTGGATTGATCGGGGGACGAGCGGGCGATCGCAACAGGGGACGGAGGCGTTGGAGTTGAGTTTGGAGATGGGCTGTATTGGGGGAGTGAGATCCGTAATACCAATGCAGGTAGGCTCGTGTAATTTCGTCAATGATAGTACAGAGATCAGGGGGGTAGTGTGATCGCAGTTGGTCAGCATATTCACGGGGGGTTTGACTGGTTTTTTTGGGGGGATGGAGGGCGGTGCGATCGCCTGCGGTATCGAGCAGGAGGATCATCTGTTGATAGATCCGTTCCATGGGGGGTAAGGTGCGCAGGCGATACTGTTGCCACCAGTGCCGCCCCTGCTGCACCCCCAGCCAGGCGAGAAGTCCGAACCCGGCGAGACTGATGCTGCCCACCAAGAACCCGATCGCACTGTTGGACATGATCCGCCACAGGTTTTCGATGACCTCAAAGGCAAAGCCGACGGTTCCTCGCCAGAGGATGGCGATCGCCCCGACTACGGGGGACGGCAACCACCCCGCGACCCAGTTCCAGAACTGCCGCAACACGCTGAAGGTTTCGACTTCTTCAATGGAGGGGGGAATAATTTCATGGCCCGGCAGGGGGTCAAAGGTGTACCAGCCATGGTCGGGAAAATAGACTTCCGTGAGGGCAAAGGCATCGGTGTTGCGCACAATGTAGAAGCCGGTAAAGGGGTTAAACTGACCGGGGCCAAATCCCGCGCTTAAGCGGGCGGGAATGCCGAGCGATCGCAGCATCAGCGTTAACACCGTGGAGAAGTGGTCAGGATAGCCGCCGCCGTTGCGGAAAAACATTTCCGTCAGGTCTTCGCCGGGAAAGGCTAAACCGTCGGGGTTGATGCTGTATTGCTGTTTGAGTTCTTGGGCGAGAAAGAGGGCGATTTCGTAGGGGTTTTGGGGGCGGGTGGTGGCTTCGCTGAGGAGAGCTTCGGCATTGATCCGCAGCGAGTCCAGTTGTTCGGGGGGAACTTGGAGATAGTATTTACGGATCACATCGGGGTAGTTTGTCCCGGTTTGACCCAGGGCGGTGCGATCGCGGCGGGGAACGTTGGAAATGGCGGTGTAGGTGAGTTCTTCGGTGAGGGGAATCGGGGCGCGGATGCTGCCTTCGGGGTCAAAGGCGATTTCGGGGGTGGGGAAATATAGGGTATCAGGATGGGTGAGGGCGGGGATCAGGTTGGGCATCGGAGCGGTGATCGTGAAGGTTTGGATCACCTGTTTGGAGAGTTTGGGGGGGTTGGGCAGTCCTAAATAGAACCGAAACGACCATTCTGGACGTTCAACGGTGACGAGTTGCTCGTCACGGGACACATTCCAGCCGCTGCCGGTGTATTCATCAAAGGCGAGGACACGCCAAAAGCCGGGGGCTTGCGATCGCACCCGCATCACCACCTGGGGGGTCAGGGCTTGTTTGCCCCGCCCCAATTGATCCATTTGACGACTG
>CAZCWE010000093.1:0-11640 GCA_964502285.1 uncultured Spirulina sp.
CTTCAGCTATGGGGGTGAGGGTGGTGCGCTGGAGGGCGATCGCATCGGTCATCTGCTGCAACCCCAACTCGCCCACGGGAGACGGTGCGCCCTGGCCGCCAATGATTTTCGGGGCAATGAATGCCATGACTTTTTGGACTGCCCCGGCTTGGATCGCGGCTGCTGCTAACACGCCGCCACATTCCCACAGGACTTGATTCATGCCGCGATCGCCCAAGGTTTTCATGACGGCCTCAATTGTGAGCTGAGGCTGTTCGATGATCTCCACCCCGCGATCGCGTAACTGCTGCTGCAATGCCGGATTCGCCCCTTGGATGGTAAAAATTAAGGTCGGGGCGGGGGCTACGTCCCACAATTGCGCCGCAGCGGGAAGATCCAATGTGCGACTGAGAATAATCCGGGCTGGGTTGCGATCGCTCACCCCATGGCTCGTCAACTGCGGATTATCCCGCCGCACCGTATTCCCCCCCACAATCACCCCATCACACAGCGATCGCACCCCATGCACCACCCGCCGCGAATCCGGCCCCGACACCCAAGCACTATGGCCCGTCGTCGTCGCAATCTTGCCATCGAGGGTCATCGCATATTTCAAAATCCCGAAAGGCTGCCCCTGGGTCACCCGCTGGATAAACCCCTCATTCACCTCACGACAGGCCGCCTCCTCCACCCCCGTAATCACCTCAATCCCCGCCGCCCGCAGCCGGGCAATGCCCCCACCGGCCACCCGTGGATCGGGGTCAACCATCCCCACCACCACCGTTTTCACCCCAGCCCGCATCAAGGCTTCTGTGCAGGGAGGTGTGCGCCCGGTATGGTTGCAGGGTTCGAGGTTGACATAGACCGTAGCGCCCTCGGCTGCGTCTCCTGCCGCCCGCAGCGCGAATACTTCCGCGTGGGGTTCGCCGGCCTTGGGGTGATAGCCGGTGCCTGCGATCGCGCCATCTTTCACCACCACCGCCCCCACCAGGGGATTCGGGGCAGTGTATCCTGCCGCTTGGCGAGCCAGTTCTAGACAACGTTGCATGAAAAGGGCGTGATCTACCATGGGGAAGCGTTGGGTTAAACCGAATGACAAGCTCAGTTGAAGCAGCCACAGTAGATTCACCCATCCCGCTGAGAGCGTGCGGTATGGGTGAATCTATCGGCTATCGAAGTACAGGTCTATGCACCCGGTTGGCGCACCAGCAACACAGGGCAATTGGCATTAACGCGGACATAGTCCGAGAGAGATGTACCCAAAAGACGATCCAAATCCGGTAAGGCACGGGCGACGGACGGCCGACGATCCGGAGACCCTAAAATCAATAAATCAATGGACTGATCATCCACGAGTTTACAAAGCTGCGCCCCGGGTTTACCACCTTCGACAATACACCGATACTTCACCCCCATCCGTTTCAGCTTCGGGAGAGCTTGGGCGATGACTGTATTGCTTTCGATTTCGGCTTTGGTGGTAGGGGCAAAGTTGGGGTCAAGATCCGGGTTGACCCGTGCGACGACTAATTCAACGCCGGGCGCACCATTGGCCAAAAAGAGGGCAAAGTCTAAACTGGCTTGGGACTTTTCGGATTTATCGAGTGCTACCATCATCCGCTTAATTTTGCGCACGTAGATGTCGTCCCGGACTAACAACATGGGCCGATTCGCCAGTTGGAAGACGTATTGACTAACCGAGTTTTCCAGAATGGATTCTAGGCGTTTTAGACCCCGTGACCCCATGATGATCAGATCGGCATCCACTTCGTCTGCAACTTTACAAACGGTGTCTTTGGGTTCACCTTGCCGCTTGAGTAGGGTGACTTGATTGGGGTCTAGGTTGAGGGTGTTTGCAGCGGTTTCTAACACGTCATCCCCAGCCGCGAGCTTGCTTTCCATGGCTTCGGTGGACACTTGGGGGGGGACAACGTGCAAAATCGTGACATTCACCCCTTGCATAGCGGGCAAATCTCGCATTGATTGGAAGAGTTCTCTTGAATTTCCGATCCCAGAGTCTGCTAATAAAACGTTTTTAATCATTAATACTTTCCTCTACCGTCGTGTTGGGTGGGGTGCTGCAACACAATCCTTGTTGTTTCTATTGTTCTAGAGGATGTCTCGTTTTATCTCATTGCCTTAATGTTACGTAATTAAATTGAGCCCCTTGAACGGGTTGAGGGGTTAGAGGGGTGGGGCAAAGGTGTGACTCCTGGGGTCGTATTTCCAGCCGGTTTCGATTTCGATGGCTTCGTAAAGGGAGAGTCCGGCGGTTTCTGCGTGGTGGCGGATCTTGGGCATATTGAGGGGGACGAGTTGGCTGAGTTCGTCGAGGCGAATGGAGCCGAAGGGGCGGGAGTCAGGACGATCGCGCTCTGGGGCAGCGGGGAGGGAGAGGCGATCGCGGGGGGCGGGCAGTGGGGTGACAATTTCGGCGGTGACGGAGGCAATGTCGAGGGTTTGGGCTTCTAGGGTTTTGAGGCGTTTGTGGAGGCTGTGGACTTGTTTGGTGAGGGTGGTGACGGTGGTGTTGAGGGTGTCTAGTTGGGGCTGCCAGGGGGGAGGGGCTTCGATGTCGAGGTATTGGGCGATCGCTTCTTTGAGCACGTCGCTGCGGGATTGGCTATGAGTGCTGGCATAGTGGTCGAGGGCGATCAGCCATGCTTCAGGGACGTGACAGGTGAGGGGGAACTCTTGGGGCATGGTGGGCAGGGGGCGGCAATAGATCGGGCAATCGAGACGAATGAACGCACTTCGGGAAATTCACTAAGATTGAGGGTATGAACATTCTCCAGGGTGCGTCGTCGTTAAGTTCAAGATTGTGTCGTCTTCAATGTAATGTATTCTCCCATCGGTAGCACCATGATTTCTACAGAATTGCCAGTAGAGTTAGATTGGCAGGATTGGCGATCGCAACTCAAGCATCGGATTACCACAGTAGAGGAGCTTCGCCACTGGATTAATATCACCCCGGCTGAAGAAACTGCGATCGCTCAATGTGTTGGTAAATATCGTTGGAGTATTACTCCCTACTACGCCGCCTTGATGGATCGCAATGACCCCACCTGTGCCATCCGTCAACAGGCTGTACCTCAACTCGATGAATTTCGCACCTTTGCCGGGGCCGAAGATGATCCCGTCGGCGACACGGTCTACCGCAAAACCAATCGCGTGGTGCATAAATACCCCGATCGCATCATCCTGCTGGTGACCCAAGCCTGCGCGGTGTACTGTCGCCACTGCACCCGGAAATATCACACCACGGATGTGAACGGCACCTATTTTGAGCAAAATGAAGCCGTTAGTTGGGAACCCGATTTCGCCTACATCGAAGCCCATCCAGAGATTCGGGATGTGTTGCTGACCGGGGGCGATCCCTTAACCTACAGCGATGCAAAACTAGAGCCGATCCTCGCTCGGTTGCGCCAGATTCCCCATGTGGAAATCATCCGGATTGGGACGCGCTACCCGGTGTTGCTGCCCCAACGGATCACGCCGGAGTTTTGTGCGATGCTCGATCGCTACCATCCGGTTTGGCTCAATACCCATTTCAACCATCCCAAGGAAATCACACCGGAGGCGGCGGCGGCCTGCGATCGCCTCCTGCGTCACGGGGTCATTGTCCAAAATCAAACCGTCCTCCTCAAGGGCATCAATGACAGCCTCGCCACAATGAAAACCCTGCTCAAAGACCTCTTGAAGATTCGCGTCCGCCCCTACTACCTCTACCACTGCGACAATGTGACCGGTGTATCCCATTTCGCGACCACCATTGCCGCCGGTCGTGCGATCATGCGAGGTCTGCAAGGGGAAATCACCGGCTTTGCCGTGCCTCAATACATCATCACCACCAAACTGGGTAAAATTCCCCTGACGGAGGAATGGGTTCATGCCAATGATGAGGGCTATGATCTGGAAAATACCTACGGCCAGACTCTCCAGATTACCGAGCAGGGGGTGAGCACCTAAACCCGTGAGGATGGCCGCTGTGTTGTGTTGCGACTCGGTGGCTATCGGAATCGGTGAGCAGTAGCGATCGGTAGCGATCGCAGTTCAGTCTACGAGTCATCCCCAAGCGCCCTCAAGCGGATGATTCGTAGACTGAACTTGTTACGATGGCGGAAACGGGCTAACTCTTGAGCAACAGGACATTTTTACCATGTCTGATCTAGAATCCATTCAATCGGGGGGTATCCATTGGGAACTCCGTTTTCTGAGAGGTTTAGAGCTAACGAGTGCTCATCAACTGAAGTTGGTGCGGCAACTGCGGAAGTTAGCCGATGACCCTTCGTTACAGTTGATCCGCCTTGATCTTGATGGCAGCGATCGCCCCACCCTAGTCTTCTCCAGCACCTTCGTCGGATGCCAGCGCATCCGCACCCTCCGCAAAACCCACCAACTCACCGCCCTTCTTCAATTACCCGTCAAAGACGTTGTCCCCGTCAACGTTCCATCCGATGCGGCGCTCCCCTCACCCCCCCTCGCCCCGTCCGAACAATCCCCCGCAGAGCAGCTCTATCAGTCCTTTGCGGCGTTGGTGCAGACCCGTCCCCCCACCGAGGTCATTGATCACTTTCAACATCTCATCATTGACACCCACAATATTCAGGATCTGAATCTTAAAGCCACCCTTGATCGCATTGTCCTCGCGAAGAATGCCCCGGAGATTTTCCCGCAGTTCCTGCTCCATTGCTGTTTGATCGTGATCGATTTTTGGCAGCTTGACCCGAAGGCGCATCCCTTTATTCCGCAGTTAGTGACCTGCTTCGATCACCTCCCCAGTCCTGGCTATAAACAAGCCAGAGCCGTGCATCGTCTCCGCGAATTGGTCGCTGAATTCTTAACAACGGAACAGTACACGATCCTCCGTCGCATTGCTCAAATTTATCAACCCACCCAAATCGCCGATCATTCCCCTTTAGAGGCATTGCTCGGCCGCTATCCGTTCTTGTATAAAACCCTGCTGCTCAATGAGGATAGTGACTACGAACAGCAGCAAACCGTCCGCTATCTTTACAGCCGACATCAGGAGCGGTATGAGTTTCAGTTGAACCGTTTCGTTACCTATCAAGCCCGGTTAGCGGATTTGGCCCGGGCCCGACAATTGAGCCGGGGGGCGGGGCGGGTCATTCGTCGTGAGAAAAATCCGACGTTATTGAGCGATCGCGAACTTGCCACCGCCCTCCGCCACTTTTGGGACAAACGACCCGGCCGGGGAACCAGTCAAGAACTGGCCCAGCGGCTCCGGTTTGGCATTAACCATTTTGCGTCCTACGCCTCCTTTAAAACCCAACTCCATCAATACCTCATCCACTCCCTCCCCACATCCAGCCCCTACCCGATCAGCGATCAACTCCAAACCCACCTCCACAACATTTTGCCGCGCTACGATCAACGCCGCCCCGACGAGTCCCTGAGTCTCCGCACGGCGACCAAACTGTTAGGGCTCCTGATGATCGAAAAAGACAATAACCCCGATCACTATCGCTTCATCGAAGCCGTCGCCAACCTCGGTGCAACCTACACCATCGGCATGTTGATGAAACTCACTCTCCTGTCTCCCCCCCTGGTTCCGGAACTCGAAAAACGCCTAACCCGTCTCTTCCGCCACTATCAAACCTTCCCGCAACAGGATGTCACCTGGCTCATTCAGGTTTTGGAAAATTACCAGCTTGCCAGCAGTATCTATCGTGGGTCAGTGGATCTATCCCCCCTGTCCCATCTCTTGCGCATCAAAGCGGCTGCCCAACGGGCGCAGCTACCGTCTTCCTGATGCTTAAGGACAACCAAACCCCCATCAAAAAACAAGGGGCATGATGCCCCTTGTTTAGCTGAATCCGACGCTTCAGATGCGATGAAGCGTTAGGCAAGGTGAAGCGCGATCGCTAACAGACCCCTCGTTTAGTAGACCTCAACGTGCCAGCGATGCTCTTTCTTCATCTGCTTGCGGAGGTCATCCCATTGCATATCGCGTTTCGCCGCCTCTTGAGTAAAAGTTTCCGAAATCGGCGGCTCCATGCCTTTCAAGCCACACATATACACATGGGTTTTGGGCTGTTGGATCATTTCAAACAGTTCATCGGCATATTCGCTCACGCGGCTTTGCACATACATTTTGCTGCCGTCTTCGTTTTTCTGTTCCCGGCTAATCGCATAGGTGAGCCGGAAGTTGTCAGGGAACTCAGCCGCGAGTTGTTCGAGTTCTTCTTTGTACAGAATATTGGCGCTGTAGGGAATCCCGAAGATCAACCAAGCCAAGCCTTTGAACTGATAGCCTTCGTGCTTTTCTTTAAACATCCGCCACAAGAAGGCACGGAACGGTGCAATCCCGGTTCCGGTTGCCAACATCACCACAGTGGCATCTTCATCATCGGGGAGGAGCATTTCTTTGCCGACGGGCCCGGTGATGGTGACATCGGCACCGGGTTCGATGTTACAGAGATAACTCGAACACACCCCGTAGACCGTTTCGTTGGTTTCGGGGTCTTGATACTCAAGCTGACGCACACAGAGGGACACTGTTTTGTCGTCTTCGCGATCGCCGTGGCGGGTCGAGGCGATCGAATACAAGCGCAGCTTGTGGGGCTTACCATTATCATCGGTTCCCGGCGGGATAATCCCGATACTTTGCCCTTCGAGGTAGCGGAGATCACCCCCCGACAGGTCAAAGGTCAGATGGCGCACGGTCCCCGTGCCCCCTTCGCGGACGAGTTCGTGGTTGTCCAAGCATTTCCCGGTGAAGGGGGTTTTGGGCTTGTAGATGTTAACGGGAATTTTATTGTCAGTGGGTTTGGGATGAACAATCATGGTTTGGCTCACAGTATCGTCCGAGGATGGTACTGAGGTTGTCGTTCCTGCCGGTTGCGTCGGGGGTTCGCCACTCAGGGGCTTGATGCTGACGATTTTGCCGCCTAAGCGCAGAATGCGCTGCATCTCTTCGTTCATCCGGCTGTAAGGAACCGTGATAAACGTACTGCCACTGCGACGGAGGGAGTAGTTCTGCCTATCCGTCTGATTGTTCTGGCGTAGACCGACAACCTCATAAATAAACATCCGACTCCCAGACTCAGTATTCTGAGCCAAAGTAGAACTTTGTCCGTACATACGCTGCCAATCTCCAAAACTTCAATATTAAGGGTGCTATTCTCTCGGCAAAACGGGGCTTTACATACTGCGATCTCAGTCAAACACACTGATCTATCCAGATCAAGCAGTGCGCAGTAGAGCACTTTTTGCCTCGATATCAAGCCTAGCATTGTGTGGGACGCAACGCTTTAGCGGAATAAACACGGCTTAAATGGGGGAATTGGAGAACGGGAATAGTTTGAACGGGGGAGCCAGATGCGATCGCACGCCCAGCCTAACAATCCCGCCCAGGAGAGACTGTAACGAACCTATCTTTTTTAGGTTTTCTTCAGCAAAAACGCCCAGCCTGCCGTAGCATAGGTACTGGGCAGGCAGTGGTTAGGGCTGTCGGAGTCTTGTAGGAGATTTCCGGTTCTGATACAATCGGGCGTACATCTCTAGTATTAAATACTTACTAGGCACTAGGCACAATTGTCGTCTTTCCTGAACGTTAACGATCAGCATAAGGTGCGGTCCACCCCATTGGTTTATGATGCTCTGAACTGTTCCAGTCTAGTCAGGATCGAGAGTCAGTGCCTACCAATATCGATCAACCCATCTCACCCAAACTGTGATGCTGGATCTTGGTTTATTGGACACTGTTAAATCCCGATCTTCAGAGACCCAGGCCATACTGCATCGTACCCTGCGTCCAGCGAAGGATGTCACGCTTGCCTAAGCTACTTTTTAGAAATCAGTTTTGTAAAGAGGAAAGGTATGATCGCGCAATCAGACCGTGTTGTTCTTATTGGAGTTGCCGGTGACTCAGGCTGCGGAAAATCCACATTTCTCCGCCGCCTCACAGACTTATTCGGTGAAGAATTTATGACTGTGATTTGTCTTGATGACTATCACAGTTTGGATCGTAAGGGAAGAAAAGCCGCAGGCGTAACAGCACTGAACCCCAAGGCAAACAACTTTGATCTGATGTATGAGCAGATCAAAGCCTTGAAAGAAGGAAATCCCATTGATAAGCCGATTTATAACCACGAAACCGGGGAACTCGATCCGCCTGAGCGGATCAACCCCAATAAAGTGGTGGTGATTGAAGGCTTACACCCCCTGTTTGATGAACGGGTGCGGAGTCTGTTGGATTTCAGCGTCTATTTAGACATCAGTGATGAAGTCAAAATCAGATGGAAAATCCAACGGGATATGGCCGAGCGGGGTCACACCTACGAAGACGTTTTGGCTTCGATCAACGCTCGGAAACCGGATTTCTCGGCCTACATTGAACCGCAAAAAGAATTTGCGGATGTGGTCATCCAAGTGTTGCCGACGCAGTTGGTGGAAGATAAGGAAGGGAAATATCTGCGGGTTCGCCTGATCCAGAAAGATAGCGTTGAGCATTTTGAGCCGGTGTATCTCTTTGATGAAGGGTCAACCATTGATTGGCGGCCCTGTGGTCGGAAACTGACCTGTAAGTATCCCGGCATCAAGATGTACTACGGGCCCGATGCCTACATGGGTCATGAAGTCTCAATCCTTGAAGTGGATGGTCAATTCGATAACCTCGAAGAGATGATCTACATCGAGAGCCACCTCAGCAGCACTTCGACGCGCTACTACGGCGAGATGACCGAGTTGGTGCTCAAGCACAAGGACTATCCGGGGTCGGATAATGGCACGGGCTTGTTCCAAGTGCTCGTGGGTCTGAAGATGCGGGATAAGTACGAACGTTTGACGAGCGGGGCGGATAAGGTGGCGGCGAAGGTCTAACCCGGTGGGATGATTCCTGAATCTGGACTGATTTCACCCTGATTGACGATCGCACCTTTTGAATTTCTCTAGTCATGCTCAACGGCCACCTACGGGTGGCTGTTTTGCGTAATATGGGGCGATCGCACTTCGCCAATCTGGATCGCATCTTGGATCTGGCTATGGCGGGGGCTGGACTCAACAAAAATCCGTTGGCGGGGCATCCCAAGGGCGATCGCTTCCTGTTCAAAGGCAGATTTCAAGCGGCGGCGATATTCCCGTGCTACGTCCCAATGGCGCATCGGTTGGGTTTTTAAGAGCATCAGCAGTTGGCAGCCGTCGGCATCGAGCTTCTCGACCCCCAGCATGATCGGCTCTTCCATCACTTGCTTTTCCCATTGCGGATCGGTGTATAGGTCTTGGGCCACCTGTTCCATGACGGCGATCGCATGATCCACCGCCGTATCATGGCCCACGGTCACAACGAGTTTGGCCTGAGACCAACTGCTCGTCATGTTCCGCACAATGCTGATCGTGCCGTTGGGAATCGTGATCAATTCACCGTCTAGGTTCCGCAGTTGGGTGATGCGCAGATTGACATATTCCACTAAGCCATCGACCTGATTATTGATGGCGATCACGTCCCCGACGGCATATTGGTCTTCGAGCAGCAGCAAGACCCCGTTAATCACGTCTTTAATAAAATTCTGAGCGCCGAGGGAGATCGCAAAGGTGATAATCCCCAGAAAGGTGGCGATCGGGGTGCTGATGGCGCGAAATTGCTGGAGGGCGATCAAGATAAACAGGGCGTAGGCGATGACGGTGCTCACCCCTTTGGCGGCGGAGACGAGGGTGGGCACGCGCAGGGAAAACCGATGGGAGGCTTGGATCGCTTCGGTTTGGGATTCGAGCCATTGTCGGGCGAGGCGATCGATAACGAGGTCAATGAAGCGATCCAGGAGGCTGACAGCGAGGAAAATGAGCAAGAGCAGGAGCGGTGTGCCCAAAACGCCGCTGCGGCCCAGGCTGAAGAGCCATTCCCGTGGCCAAACGCCGAGTAACCAGTTGGCAAAGGGGCGGGTGAAGTAAAAAGAACGACTGAGCAGCCCGATACTGATCACCCAGAGCATGATTTGTCCCCAAAAGACGGTGCGCCGCAGGAAGGCGTTGACGCTGTAGTCGCGTTGGGAGGCAAAGCGGTTGAGTTGGAGTTTGAGGAGGTCGAGGGCGTTGACCATGTCGCCGGAATCGTAGTCGGCTTCAAGGTTAGTGCTCGGTTGCGATCGCAGCCGTCGCAGTTGCAGCCTTAAGCGGCGGTGCCAAATGGCGAAGATAAAACTGGTGAAAATCGTCAGCCCCAGAAGAAAAAAGGCCTTCAGCCCAGCTTCGAGGAGGATGGTGGGTTGTCGTCTCTCCCAGGCTTCGAGCAAGACGAGGTGAATTTTATCGGAGAGTTGATCGGATAGATCCTCCAGGGTAGTGCGGGAATAGAGGGCATCGGCGGCGGTAATGGTGATCATGATTTGGGGTGAGGTGTTCTGGGGGAACGTGGCTTTGATCACCGCTGCCGAATCACTGACGCTGTTTTGGGTGAGGACGAGTTGCTCTGCCAGTTGCTTTTTTTTCTCGCGGAGGTCGCTCACCTCGTGCAGGTCACTTTGGCTATAAGCGGTCATGCTTTCGAGAATACGCTGCAAACGTTGGCCGATTTGCAGCGATCGCAATGCGGCCTGACCGGAGCTTTGGGCGTTGGGGCCGAGGGTTTCGGTGGCGACGCGCAGGACGGGATAGCCATCGAGAAAAACCGGAGCAATTTCCAGCGTGCCGATTTCCACGGTGGGAATATTGGGGCGACTGTTGATCTCATCAATGGAAAAATCAAAGCCGCTAATTTGGGCAGGGGTGGCGATCGCCACTCCCACCACCCAGGTCATCGTGAGCAGAAAAATACTGATCCACCGTTGTAATCGACTCACCGTAAACCCTCGCATAAACTCTCTCGCACTGTGCAGAATGTTCTGGTTTATTATGTCGTGGCACTGAGTAATTGTGCTCAGTCTTTGGGTAGATCCACACCGGCATCCCAGGGCAACCCATCGAGAAGTTGCACCGTCACGTCAGCCGCTCCCGCCCGCAGGGGTTTGAGGGCGGCGTAGTCCGGAGACTCCCAAAACGCCAACGCGGCCGCCCGCGAGGGCCATTCGGAAATGACCACCCGCCAGCCGGGGGCGGTTTCCCCTTCAAGACAGGTTTGCTCACCCCCCAAGACGCGATACTGTCCCCCCATTGCGGCGACTAAGGCCGAAACAGCAGCGGCGTAGTGACTGAACTGGGCGCGATCGCTGATTTTGGCCTGGATGAGGAGAAACGCAGGGGATGGGGAGGTCATAGCGGTGAGGCAGCGGTGAGCAACAGCAAAACGCTCCGATTTTCAGACAGAGCCGGGGGAGCGTGGTTGTTAATAACTGCCCCGGAGAACGGCAGCGGCGCTAACCCCATAGACTCGTGTGGCGGCTTCGATGGCGCGTTGGGTGTCCGTCCCAAGGCGGCCATCAATGGAACCTCGGTAGAAACCGGCCCCCCGGAGCCGTTCTTGCATATCGCGGATTTGGGAGGTGGCGATCGCATTTTGCAACACCGTCCAGGTTCGTTGACCGACGACCCCATCCCCGGCCAAGCCGCGAGACCGTTGGAAGCGGGCCAGGGCTTCGGTGGTGGTGCGGTCAAAGTTGCCGTTGGCGTTGCGCGATAGATAATTCAACAGTTGCAGGCGCAATTGCACTTGACGAACGCGATCGCCTTGAGCCCCTTCGCCAAAGGGTTGGAATTGTGGCTGCTGGC
>CAZCWE010000094.1:0-11501 GCA_964502285.1 uncultured Spirulina sp.
AATCCAGCAAGATATCCTCATCCACTTTCCCCGTCCCAAACGTTTCCACCAAAATACTCACGGGCCGCGCCACGCCGATCGCATAGCTCACTTGGACTTCACATTTTTCAGCTAATCCAGCCGCCACAATATTTTTCGCCACATAGCGACAAGCATAGGCCGCCGAGCGATCGACCTTGGTGGGGTCTTTGCCAGAAAATGCGCCGCCGCCGTGACGGGAATAGCCCCCGTAGGTATCGACAATGATTTTGCGCCCCGTCAAGCCTGAATCCCCTTGGGGGCCACCAATGACAAACTTGCCGGTGGGGTTGACGAGATAGCGGGTTTCGTCCGTGGGCTTGACGGCAATATCGGCAAAGACGGGTTGAATGACGCTTTCAATCAGATCGGCTCTGATTTTGGCTTGGATGGCATCATTATCGGTTAACTCGCCGATGGTTTCGGTGTGCTGCGTCGAGATTAAAATCGTGTCAATCCCAACGGGCTTGCCGTCTTCGTAGGTGACACTGACTTGGGTTTTGCCGTCGGGGCCGAGGTAGGGCAGTTGACCACTTTTACGAACAGCGGTGAGTTGACGGGAAATCCGGTGCGCGAGGCTAATCGGCATCGGCATCAGTTCGGGGGTTTCGTTGCAGGCATAGCCAAACATCAACCCCTGATCACCCGCTCCGATCGCATCGAGTTCGTCTTCGCTGAGTGCCTCCCGTTGCTCTTGGGCGGAGGTCACACCTTGGGCAATGTCCGGGGACTGTTCATCGAGGGCAATTAACACAGAGCAGCTATTGGCGGAGAAGCCGTTGTTGGCATCGGTGTATCCAATTTCTGCGATTTTCTGGCGAGCGAGATCAATATAGTTAACGTGTGCTTGGGATGAAATTTCACCCGTAATCAAGACGAGTCCAGTATTGACGACAACTTCGGCAGCCACGCGGCTGCGTTCATCTTGGGCTAAGAGAGCATCCAGAATTGTGTCAGAAATTTGATCACAGATTTTGTCAGGATGTCCTTCGGTGACGGATTCTGAAGTAAATAAATAACGACGAGCCAACGTGGTTTCCTTCTCCTGCGACTGATTGCAACTTATCTTAACCTTTGCGGGGTCATGGGACTAGATGCACTTTATTTCCAACCGGCTTTATCCATGATCTGGACGGCTTTGGGGTTGAGTTCGCCGTATTGCTCGACGTTGAGGTCGGAGCCTTTGAATTCGCCGAGGTTGCGCACGACTTCGTTGGCGGTGACGGATTCCACGACGGGATATTCGTTGTTGCCATCGGCGAAGAGTTGTTGGGCTTCGGGGGTGACGAGAAATTCTAAGAAGGCGATCGCATTCTCTTTGTTGGGTGCATTGACCGTAACCCCGGCGCCGCTGATGTTGACATGGGCCCCGCCGCTGTCTTGGTTGGGGAAAAAGACGGCGATATTGCTCACCACGTCTTGATCCGCTGGGTCATCGGAGCGCATCAGGCGGCCCACATAGTAGGTGTTGGCGATCGCCACATCACAGACCCCGGAAGCTACCGCCTGAATCTGGGCGGTGTCGTTGCCTTCCGGTTCGCGGGCGAAGTTCCCCACCAAGCCTTCAATCCAGGTGAGGGCTTCGTCTTCACCCAGTTCGGCAATTTTCGAGGCCACGAGGGACTGATTGTAAATATTGCTCGAACTGCGAATACAGACGCGGCCGTCCCATTCCGGTTCAGCCAGGGCTTCGTAGGTGGACAACTCCGACGCATCAACCGTATCAGGGTTGTAGATGATCACCCGTGCCCGCTTCGTGAGGGCAAACCATTCGTTGTCATCGTCGCGGAAGTTGGCAGGAATCGCGGCGGTGAGGGCTTCAGACTCGATGGGCTGGAGAATTCCGGCTTCTTGGGCCCGCCAGAGGTTGCCCACATCCACGGTCATCAGCACATCTGCGGGGCTGTTTTCCCCCTCACTGGTGATCCGCTCGATCAGTTCTTCTTCTTTGCCTTCGATCAGGTTCACTTCAATGCCGGTTGCTGCCGTAAACGCTGCATAAAGATCATCATCGCTGTCGTAGTGGCGGGAGGAGTAGAGATTGACGACGGCTTCGGCGGTGTCGGTGCTGTCGGTGGTATCAGCGGTATCGGTAGCGGTGGGGGAGCAGGCGGCGATCGCACTCACCATAACGGCTGACAACGCCACAGCAACAGACGAACGAGAACGGAATTTCATACTAGGGTAATTTAACGAATGTGAACGAGAATTCATTGTAGCGTTAATGATACTAATTCTCAATTAATCACTGCAAATTTTTCTCACAACGTCTGAGAGGAACCATGACGCAAAACAACGAACGAATGTATTGGCTCGCTTGGTCGCGGGTGCGGGGGGTGGGGCCGCTGCTGGTGCAACGGCTACACACAGAGTTTGGCTCGCTGGGGGAGGCATGGCGGGCCCAGAGTGACGCATTGCAAGCGGTGCAAGGGGTTGGGACGAAGGTATTGGAGAGCATCACCACGGCGCGGGCCCAGCTTGAACCGGAGCAACTGCTGGAGGAGTGCGATCGCGCCCAGATTAACTTCTGGACTCCAGCCGATCCAGACTACCCCTACCTATTGCAAGAGATTCCGAATTTTCCGCCGGTATTATACTATCGAGGGCAGGTGAATGTTTTAGAAAACCAGGGGCGCAAACCGGCGATCGCGATCGTCGGCACGCGCAACATCACCGACTACGGCCGCCGCTGGACAGCCCGCATCAGCCAAACCCTCACCCGCAAAGGCTTCACCATCGTCTCAGGTCTCGCGGCCGGGGTGGATGCCGTCGCCCATGATGCCTGTCTCAAGGCAGGCGGCCGGACGATCGCCGTCCTCGGCACGGGCATTGACGTGATCTATCCCCGTCAAAACACCGACCTCTACCATCGCATCGCCGCCGAGGGTCTGATCCTCAGCGACTATCCCCCCGGCACGCGCCCCGATGCCCACAACTTCCCGCCCCGCAACCGGATCATCGCCGGGTTGAGTCGGGCGGTGTTGGTGATGGAGGCGGCCCAGCGATCGGGGGCGTTGATCACTGCCCGCTATGCAATCGAATACAATCGCGATGTCTACACCCTGCCCGGCTCCTTGGATAATCCCCAATCCCTCGGCTGTTTAGAGTTGGTGAACACAGGCGCACAGTTGATCCTCGGAGAGCGTGCTTTGTTGGATCAGTTGGGAGACATTCCGCCTTTGGATTCTCCCCAAAATGCTCAACTCTCGCTCGATCTCGCCCCCCCCGCTGCGCCCCCCTCAGCTCCCAACCCCGTCACCCCACCGCCGGATCTTTCCCCCAACTGCCGCCGCGCCTGGGAAGCGGTCGGCCCTGAACCCACCTCATTAGACCGGATTATGCAGCAGAGTGGTTTGACGGTGAGCGAGGCGTTGAGTGCGTTGAGTTTGTTGGAAATGTCGGACTTGATTAAAAGCCTACCGGGGCAGCAGTATCGCCAGGGGAATTAGACCGGACAGCGAGCCCACGGGATTACGTCCAGATGCTTGGCCCCAGTTCCCGACGGCGCAATCGTTATACTACGTTGGAGAGTCGGCAATATTGTGATCATGAGTGCTCAACCTGAACTGAAAAAACGTGCGGTGGTGTTGGTGTCGGGGGGGCTGGATTCGGCCACCACGGCCGCCCAAGCCCAAATGGATGGGTATGAAGCGATCGCCCTCTCCTGCCGCTACGGCCAACGCCACGATCGCGAACTGCTCGCAGCGCAGGCGGTGGTTGAGCATTTGGGGATTGCGGAGCATTTTGTGATTGATGTGAATTTGGGCCAGTGGGGCGGGTCATCGTTAACCGATCCGGATACTCCTTTGGCGCAAGATGGCAGCGATCGCGCCCCGATCCCCGCCACCTATGTCCCCGGCCGCAATACCGTATTCATCGCCCTCGCCCTCTCCCTCGCCGAAGCCAAGGGCGCCGAGGCGATCTATCTCGGCATCAATGCCGTGGACTATTCCGGCTACCCGGATTGCCGCCCGGACTACCTCGCCGCCTATCAAGAACTGGCGCGGCTTTCGTCCAAAGTGGGGGTGGAAGGGCATCCGATCCAACTCTGTGCGCCGTTGGTGAAAGATACGAAGGTGGATATTGTGCGGCGGGCGGTGCGGTTGGGTGTGCCGATTCCCCTCACTTGGTCGTGCTATGCCGGGGGCGAGGAACCCTGTGGCCGGTGTGATTCGTGCCAAATTCGCGATCGCGCCCTGATCGATGCCGGTTACGCCCAGTGGGCCAGCACGACGAAAACCCCGTAGTTCTACGGTTTAGCCTGCAACCTAGAATAACTAATCCTCGCGGTTTCTCTGAACTTACATTAACAATTGTGATAGGACGTGGCATTGTCCGCTATGCTGCAAAGATGGAGTCTTAAGTAAGAAAAGGTTTATGGATGTTATCCCAGCAATTGATCTCCTCGGCGGTCAATGTGTGCGTTTATATCAAGGAGACTACGCACAGTCTGAAATCTTTAGCGACAGCCCTCTGGAGATTGCCCAACGTTGGGAAGCAGCCGGCGCCACGCGCTTGCATCTGGTGGATCTCGATGGCGCGAAAACAGGAGCCACGGTCAATCATGAGGCGATCGCCACCATCGTCAACGCCTTAACCATTCCCGTGGAAGTGGGGGGCGGCCTGCGCGATCGCACCAGCATCCAACGCATTTTTGATCTCGGCGTGCAGTGGGCGATCGTTGGAACCCTCGCCGTCGAAAACCCCCAACTCGTCCAAGCCCTCTGTGCCGAATTTCCCGGCCGGATCATCGTCGGCATTGATGCCCGCAACGGTAAAGTGGCGACCCGGGGCTGGCTCGAAACCTCCACCATCGAAGCCATTGATCTCGCTCAACGGATGGCGATCGCCGGAGCCGCCGCGATCATCTACACCGACATCCACCGCGACGGCACCATGAGCGGGCCCAACACCGCCGCCCTCCGCGAACTCGCCCAACAGGTTGAACTGCCCATCATCGCCTCCGGTGGGGTCAGTTCCTTAACCGATGTCTTGAGCCTGTTGTCCCTCGCCCCGGATGGTGTAACCGGTATGATCATTGGCCGCGCCATCTACACCGGAGATATTGACCTCAAAGAAGCCGTACAAGCCGTAGGCCCAGGGCGTTTACAAGATGTTCCGCCCCAAGGGGGCAGTTTTTCCACCTTTGCCTGAACTGAATGGATCTGCTTTGAACACCTATTCACCATGATGATGAATCTTGCTAAATCGAGTGATGATTCAAGCCTGCGTACCCTGTTTTGCGCTGCGTTTTTGAGGCTAAGTTGCGTCCGAACAAACCAATGAAAATCTCATGGCGACCGAATCAAAAACAACAGGCCCTTGCCATCATTTTGCTTGCTCTTGGGTACTACGCCTTATCGGTGCTGTGTCGTTATGCCGCCTCCACACCGGAAGCCGTCACGCCAGTTTGGTTTCCAGAGGGTCTCGGCGTGGGTATCGTTCTCCTCTTTGGCTATTGGATTTTGCCAGGGGTCACGCTAGGGTCACTCCTGGCTAACTGGTCAGCCTTTGTCCACGGCGGGACACCGGGGGCCTGGGCATTAGACCTGATCCAAGTGGGACTCATTGCCGCCGGCACAACCGCCGGCACGTATTTCGGCGTGCAGTGGTTGCGCCATGCCGTTGGTCGCCGCAACCCTCTGAACCAGCCTAGAGATGTCTTATTGTTCGTGCTGTTCACCGCCACCCTCAGCACGCTGATCAACGCCACCGTGGGGATAGTCGCCCTGAGCCTGGATCAAACCGTTACCCTTGAATCCGGCCTCAGTGCTTGGTCGATGTGGTGGGTTTCCAACATAACAGGGATTTTAATGGTAACGCCCCTCTGTTTATCGGGGTCTGATGCCCTCCGCTGGTGGTGGGCCAAATACTACAGCCCCAAAGCCCGCAACCGACGCTGGCTCAATGAGCAACTCCAGTTGGTGATTCAACGCCCCGCCCAAAGTCGTCGGCAATGGTTGATCGAAGGGTTAGTCTTGCTGGGCATTATCTTAGGGGTGAGCTATGGGGTCTTTTTCTTCAACTACCCCATTGATTATTTTTTGATTCCCTGTTTGATTGTGGCGGCCTTTCGTTTGGGTCAACTGGGGGTGTCTTTTTTCATCCTGTTAATTTCGAGCCTCGCGATTCACGGCACGGTACATCAGTTAACCGCTCTGGCTCAAAGTGACTTGCAGCTTGCCCTGACGACGCTGCAATGTTTTCTCGGTGTTGTGGTGATTACGTCCCTCACACTGTCAGCCACGTTGACCGAAAAACAACGGGTATTTCGCTATCTCCAACATTCCCAAGCTCAACTCCAATTACAAACCACACAACTGATCACGCAAAATGAGGATCTGCTCGCGGCCAAACAGGCGGCAGAAGATGCGAACCGCGCCAAGAGTGAGTTTTTGGCGAATATGAGCCACGAGATTCGGACACCGCTGAATATTATTTTGGGCTTTTGTCAGTTGATGAACCAAGAGACGACGAGTCTGAATTATCAGACGATTCGGGAAAATTTGACGCTGATGGAGCGCAGTGGGGAAACGTTGCTGCGGCTGTTGAATGATGTGCTGGACTTGGCCAAAATTGAGGCGAATAAGCTGCAATTGAAGGATGAGGTGATTACGGTGCGATCGCTGATTCAGGATGTTCACCGGATTTTTGCCGCCACAGCCCACCAGAAAAACATCACGTTTGACTACCACATTGTGGCCAATGTCCCGGAACAGATCGAATTTGATGCCGCCCGTTTGCGCCAAATTCTGTTCAACTTACTCGGCAACAGCATCAAATTCACGACCAAAGGCACGGTTCAATTGATTGTGCAAAGTTCGCAGACTTCTGACGATCCTCACGTTGTCCAACTGGAGTTAATCGTTAAGGATACTGGCATCGGCATTCCACCAGACCAGCAGGAAATTATTTTCGATGCTTTCCGGCAACTGGAGGGCCATCACAGCCGCCGCTACGGGGGCACGGGGCTAGGCTTGGCTCTGACTCAACGCCTCACTCAAATGCTCGGTGGGCAAATTTATCTCACCAGTGAACTGGGCGTAGGCAGTACCTTCACGATCGTCTTTCCCCAGGTTCCTCTCGTTCTGCCCGCCCCCGATGTGTCTCAAGACCCCGCTCCTCTCAATACACTGGGGGATGCTCAGGACACGATGATGGTGATGCCAGACCAAATTCCGCCGACCTTGGCGATGGCGCGGGATCTCTTTCTCTGCAAGCTCTATGAACTAGAGGCGACCACTTGGCTGCATATCTCGCGCACGTTGATCATGAGTGATATTCGGGAGTTTGCGGAAGGTCTGCACAGTCTGGGGTCGGAGTATGAATGTCAATTGTTGTGCAACTATGCCCAGGATTTGAACCATAGTGTGGCGGAGTTTGACATTGAGACGCTCCAAACGGCGATCGCAGATTTCCCCGAACTATGCCGTAGCCTTGAGCGTTGGTTGGGGGTGGTGGAGCCGGATTTTAACTGATTTTAACTAAGGTGATGGGGGTGCGATCGCACCCAACCGAGCGAGTCACCCTCACTCGGTTCTGTCTATCCTGTTGCGATCCTTGATGAGGATCAGTATTCCGCTTTGAGTTCACGTTCCATCAAAGCTTGTACCGCTTCCATGGGGCTGATTTCGTTATTCAGCAGGCGGCACACTTGGCGGGCAATGGGAACCGGGATGTTGTGGGTGCGGGCCATATCCACAAGCACGCGGGTGGTGTTCACCCCTTCGGCGGTGCTTTGCAGTTCGATCAACACGGTTTCGAGGTCTTTGCCCTCAGCGAGGCCGAACCCGACGCGATAGTTCCGGGATAACGTCCCGTCGCAGGTGGCGAGGAGATCCCCCAAACCGGACAAGCCGAAGAAGGTTTCGCTCGATGCACCCATGTGAGTCCCGATCCGCATCATTTCAGGGAGAGCACGGGTGAGGAGTCCGGCTTTGGCGTTGGTTCCTAAGTTCAGACCGTCGCACACACCGGCAGCGATCGCCATAATATTCTTCAGCGTTCCCCCCAATTCAGTCCCTAGGGGATCGGTGTTGATATAAACCCGGAAGGTTTCAGAGGAGAAGATATCTTGTACCACTTTGGCAGCGGCTTCGTCTTGGCTGGCCACAACGGTGGTGGCGGGCAAACCCATTTCGATTTCCCGCGACAGGTTCGGGCCCGACAGCACCGCAACAGGATTATCCGGGAAGGCCGCTTGCCACATTTGGGACGGGGTTTGCTTCGTCGCAGGGTCTAGGCCCTTCGTGGCGGTGAGAATAATTTTGGTTTTGGGCAAGTTGCACGCTTTGATCTGCTCAATCACGCTCGGCACGCCTTTCATCGAGACGGCACAGAGCAGCACATCTGCATCGGCGATCGCACTTGCCAAGGGTTCACTCTGACGACGAGACCACAGCTTCACCGCGTGGTTGTTGCGCGTTGCCACCGTCGCTAATGCAGACCCCCACGCACCCGCACCGATAACCGTCAGCCGTGGCTCAGCGGCGGCTTTGCTCTGAAACGGTGTGAGGGTGTTCGTCAGACGAGTCTGTTGAACGGCGAGAGAACCTTTAGAAGGTAGGGTGTTAACCATTGCTTTTTGGCGTAATTATTGAAGAGAACAATTAAATCGTGAAGATTACCAGTTCTTCATTAGTTGTACAGTACGCACTCACGCCAATGTTTCATTCATGGGACATAAATTCAGCGATCGCCCCGCCCCCCGATCTATCCCTTTAGATAGATGCGAAGCCGTTTGATGTGATAGGTCTAGATCGCCAAAAAGCTCTCTAGGCAAGGCATACGGGCTATCCGATGCCAAATAACTCCCTGCGTCTCCCCGACCCGCACCCCTCAGCGACGGGAATCACCGCGAACGGAATCATCTAGGATGCAGGGAATTCAGCCCCCCGGCCAGGCTGCGTCATGGCGGTGGGGATGCCAGGGCAGGGGCGCAACGGCCCTCAAACGGCTCCTGAATATCGCGATTATGCCGTGATGGTCACCATTCAGTACAACAGCCTACAAGATCCGCACCGTCGATTGTCAAGGGGGTTTTCTTGACCTGTTCACAAGATTTTCACAATTAATGTTTACTCTAAAGCCTTAGAGAACTGTCTAACCGTTTGATCCGTCAAACGCTGCCCTTCACCCATGCTTGCGAAACACCATGTCAACACGCCCTAAACACATCCTGGTTATTGATGACGAAATCGACATTCGTGAGGTTGCTAAGCTGAGCTTGCAAGTCATGATGGACTGGACTGTGACGGCTGTGTCGTCCGGGGCTGCCGGGATTAAGGCAGCGATCGCCAACCCTCCCGACGCTGTTTTGCTCGATGTGATGATGCCGGAAATGAATGGGTTCGTCACCCGGCAACACCTGGCCCAACACCCTAAAACCTGGGATATTCCGGTGATTTTTCTCACCGCCAAACTCCAATTTCAAAATCATCGCCACTATACTGATCTGAATGCGGCGGCAATCTTACACAAACCCTTTGACCCCACGGAACTCGGTCACCAGATTTCCCAAGCGGCGGGCTGGAGCAAGCCCACCGAACCGGACAACCTGGTTCATCTACCAACGTCCACCTCAGCCCTTGCCCTCGGCGTTTAACGGTAGAGCAAGATTCCCCCAAGGACAATCAGAATAACGCCGAGACTCCGATCAAACTGCTGGGGGTGCAGGTGGTGGTTGAGCCATTGGCCACAGTACAACGCAACGATGGTACTGGGGATGATGGTGAGGTAAAGATGGCCCACGGTGGCCGTCCAGAGTCCGCCCAGGCCTTGGGTGAGCGCGATCGCAATCCCCGTCGGGAGAAAATAGCCTTGGAGCGTGGCGCGAAAGCGTTGGGGCGGCCAATGGTTCATGATGCCGTAGAGGACGATCGGCGGGCCATTGGTGTTGTACGCACCGCCCAGGATTCCGGCACAAACGCCGAAGGGATAGGCCCAGCGGGACGAGTGGAGGGTGGGGAGGGGCCAGCGAATCAGGCGATAGCCGCCGAAGAGGATTAAAAAAAGACTGAGGCCAAGGGTGATCCAGGCAGTGGGGGCGATCGCAACCATGCCAACCCCCACCGGAATGCCGATCCAAGTGGCCACCACCAAGCGCCACACCGCCCGAATCTCAATGGTTTGCCAGCTTTGAACCACAATCAACCCATTGATCGTGAGGGCAACGAGGGCAAAGAGAGGCGAGGCGGTTTTGAGATCCAGCACCAGGGAGAGCAGGGGCATGGCCACCAAGGCACTCCCAAAGCCAAAGCTAGATTGCATCAAGATCGCGATGAAAAAAATGGCCGCGATCGTCATGCGGGCTGGAGCGCGATCGCAAACCCTTGACGATTGTGGAAATCGGCGATGGGAGCCGGGTGCTTCAGGGCCCAATAGGAGCAAGTGCCGGACTGGGTTTGCAGAACGGTGGTAATGCCCAGGTTGAGGGGTTGACCTGCTGGGAGGAGGTGAGCCAGATCTAGGGTGACGGTGAGGAGAAAACTCTGATCCTGGCGATCGCTTTGGCTGACGGGGAGGGCGATCCGCGTCTCAGGGCTCATGCCGGCGCGGTAGTTCGTGAGATGGTAGAGATTCCAAGCCCCGGACGGAGATAGATTGAGTTCCCAATAGTCATCGTTTTGGGGGCGACCGAAAAAGGCCTCAAAACAGGTGGATTCCCAGAGGCGATCGCACCGCTGCGGATCATGATGGGGAGACGGCAACGTCAAGGTCGTTAAATCCCCTTGCAGGTGGTAAGTGATGGAGAGTTGGCGCGCAGTGTAGTCAACGGTGCCATTGAGGGCCAACCCCAAGGGGCAAGGGTCAAAGGGAACAAGGGTAAAAAACTGCGTCATGAGAGGGACTGAATTAACCGAGAGACGTGATGGACTTGAGCTTCAATGCTGGCAGCGAGTTGAAATTGGACCAAGGCCCGCCGCAGGTTGTGGGTTGAGTCAAGGGCTTTAAAGTAGCGATTGCCGGCCAGATGATCCGTAAAGAAGCGCACACCCAGTTCAAAGGCAATCAGCCGCATCGCATCATAAAGGTAGCGAAAATCAGCGGGGGTGAGGCTACCTTGGGCAATGTCGAGATAGCCCTGGAGGATGATCTGGGCGCGATCGCAATCAAACTCCACCTGTTCCCAGGCCGTCGTTTCTTCCCCTAAGGGGTTACAGCCCGATCGCAAACAATCGCCGAGATCGTAGTGAATCAAGCCCGGTTTCACCGTGTCGAGGTCTACGAGGGTGATCGCTTGGCCGGTGGCCGGGTCGAGGAGGAGATTATTCACCTTCGGATCACCGTGAATCGGCCGGAGGGTCAATTCGCCGCGAGCTTTGGCCGTTTCGAGGACGGGGGCGATCGCTCGATGTTCGGCAATGAAGCGGTGGCAATGGTCTAATTCTGGCGACTTCGGCAGGAGATGGTAGGCCGCCACCTGGTCATAGTCCGCCAAATAGAGCGGCGTAATGTGGAAACCGGGCAGCGTATCGGCCAAG
>CAZCWE010000095.1:0-11491 GCA_964502285.1 uncultured Spirulina sp.
AACGACCGTTCAATGAACAGCCCACCGCGATCGCCGTCATCAATGCCGATATTAAACAGGCCGGGGCGTTGATCTTCCTGGCGGCGATCGAACACGAGGCGACGCTGAAACGTGGGTAACGAAAATTTCTGATCAAAAAAGATGCGAGAGTTACTCAGCAAAAGTTCATCAACCAGGGGCGAGAGGCGGTTGAAATCGGCTTTTTCGGCGCGAATTTCCAGTTCCGGCGGCGAAAACGGGTCATTGGTGATGCGAATATTCGTAGCTTCCCAACCTTGGGAATCAAAATCGACGCGATCCGCCTCAAAGCGAAACCGATCCACACTCCCCGTGACCCCCGGAATTGCCCCGATCGCACCCGCAACGTTGCCACTGCTCACCCCCGCCCCCCCCACGGTAAATTCATAGCCTTCGACAGGAACCACATCCTGGATCGGCTGTTGTTGGACGAGGCGATCGCTTAAGGGCCGCTCCGGTAAACCCACCGCCGTCTCGCGGGAAATATCCCAATCTCGCGCCGAGGTGGTTTGATAAATTTCCCCCCGCGCATTGTAGATCACCCCTTCATCTTGCACCAGTTGATATTCAAAACTATCGCCCCGAAACACCTGCTGCCCGCGCCGCATGGCAATATCACCATCCCCAACCGCCACACGATTGGTTAAATTGACCCGGACGCGATCGCCCGTCAACACCCCCCGCGCAAACCGAACAATCACATTCCCCGTCGCCGTGACGATCTGCCGCACTTGGTCATAATCTTGATGATCCGCGTTGATTTCCACCACATCGAGGGGGTTGGGGGCCGGTTGCGGATTAACGGGAATCGTCAGCTCTGGCTCTGGCGCGTCAGGTTCGGCGTTGGGGTCGGCATCGGTCGCGGGGTCAGCCTCAAGCTCCGGATCGGGCGGCACATCCGGGGCGGTGATTTCAAATTCGCGCACCGTGCCATCTGGGGTTTGAACCCGGAGTTGGCGGGGCGGCGCAGGGGGAGGCGTGGGGGTTGGCATGCCGACGGACATGGTTTGACCGAGGGCACTGGATTGGGTGTGAGGGGTGGGAAAGTCTTCGAGGGAAACAGTGGGGGAAGTGGCGTGGGAGATTTCCGGGGGGCTGAAGCTGGGCGGGGTGATTTCCGGGGCGGCGGGCTGGATTTGAACTCCTTGGCTCGATTCTGCCCGGAAATAGGACAACGCCGGTTCTGTCACCTCTGCAGGCGTGACATGGAGGGATGGAGGAACGTGGGGAGGCACGCTAGGCTGAGGCATAACGATGTGCAGATGACCGAACAGGAAAACGTTTTAACACTTGAGTCGCCAATTCTCTACGACTTGTGGCGATCGCAAAAGGTTGCTAACCCCTGCCCAGTAGTTCCAGTGTCAGGATGGCGAAATCCGGTGATTTTCTGTAGCCAGGGCCCATTTTGGCACACAGGAGAACGGGGGCAAAGGTGATTCCCTTGTCCCCCGTGATCGATGGCATGAACACCAAACGCGGCGGTTTATTCCATGTTGTTGCGGCTCGGAGTCCGGGAGGGATCACCCGATAGGAATCCAAAGACAAAGAGGCTCACAAAGGACGCCACTACGAGAGAAACAACGATTTTGAGGGTCAGCATGGACGAATACTCCTAGAAATTAGGGCTGCACGGCGTCATCACCATGCAAAACGTTAAAAAATGACAACAAGTGTAATCGTATTCTACAGGAAAGAGGCCTAGGTCTGGGCTGTGGTCTGGACGAATTATGCTGCCGCCGAGTCCGGGGGAACCGTAGCTTAGGGCTGGTTTTGGAGAATCAGGGGGAGGACACCCTCGGCCGCCACGGGTTTGGCAAATAGATAACCTTGGCCGTAGATACAGGTGAGCGATCGCAGCATTTCCAATTGGGCTGTGGTTTCGATGCCTTCCGCGATCACATTGATCTGCAAGCTTTGGGCCAAGCCGATGATGATGCGGATAATCTCCAGGCTATTGGCATTGTCGAGCATCGTGCCCACAAACGACGCATCAATTTTGAGGGTGTCGATGGGGAGATTGTGGAGATGTTGCAGGCAAGAATAGCCCGTGCCGAAGTCATCCACGGCGAGTTTGACATCCAGATTTTTGAGTTGATCGAGGATGTTTCTTGTGGCGGTTTGATGCTCAAACAGAATTTGCTCGGTGACTTCGAGCTTGAGGCTGCCGCGTTTGAGTCGATTGCTGAGGGTGACTTGGCGGAGGCGATCGCGGAACCCAAACTGATTCAGCAACGCCCCCGACACATTCACCGTCAACACCAACGGCGTAGCCCCCGACCAGTGCTGTTGCCACTGACCCATATTCCGGCAGGCTTCCCCCAACACCCACCAATCGATCAACGCCATCAAGCCCGTTTCTTCGGCCACGGGAATAAACCGACTGGGGGTAATCCAACCCAGTTCGGGGGGTTCCCAGCGCATCAGGGCCTCAAACCCCACCAATTGCCCCGATGCAATGTTGAAAATGGGTTGATAGAACACCACAAAATCTTGGTTTTGAATGGCTTGGCGGAGTTGTGCTTCGAGGGTGAAGCGGGCGATCGCATCTTCAGACATGCGTGGCTCAAAAATTGCATGGTTAGCCTGGCGATGAAAGCGGGCGTAATTCATGGCCATATCCGCCGCTTGCAGCACATCATCGGCGGCTTGCTGGGTGCGCTCTGGGGTGTCGATAATCGCAATCCCGATCATGACGCTGGAAAACAATTCTTGGCTGTCGATTTCCAGGGGTTGATTGAGTTGTTGATGGATATATTCTGCAATCGCCGTCGCATCGAGGGTTGTATGTAAATTCGTCAACACCAACCCCAGCGCATGATCCCCCACCCGCGCCACCGGTTCGGCCAAATTCAAACAAGTGCTCAACCGCTCCGCCGTCGCCACCATCATCTGCTCCGCCCAATCATGACTGAGGCTGTACTTCACCGCATTAAAGCGTTCCAATTCCAAAAAGAACACACTAAAGAAACCCGTATTCCCCGATTGACAAGCTTTTAAATGACCGTGAAGCTGCTCCAAAAACCAGGACTTATTGGGCAATTGCGTCACCGGATCGGTATAGGCGTAGGCGTGGAGTTGTGCTTCAAGTTGTTTGCGCTCCGTAATATCCTGCACCAGACTCATGGCTTGGCTGACCCGACCCTGACTGTCATAGAGGGGCGCAAGGGAGGTGAGAAATGTGCGTTGATCCAGAGTTAATTCGGTGGTTAAGGATTCCCCGGCTAAGGCACGACGGTAGAGGGGTTCGAGTTGTTCACAGGCTTCGGCAGAAAAGGCGTCGGCCAGGGTGCAGCCTTCAATTTGGCTTTGATCGATGGGGAGGCGATCGAGGGTGGTGCCAGCGGCAAACGTATAGCGCAATTGGGGATCAATCAGCAGCACCGCACTACTAGGGACGCGGTTCACTAAGGTTCGATATTGCACCTTTTGATCTTGGAGGGCCAACACCGCATTTTGTTGGGGGGTCATATCCTGCACAATCGTGAGGCGGGCGTTGCGGTTTTGATAGGTGCAATCAATGTGGGTGACTTCGACGGTGAGTTCGGTGCCGTCTTGGGTGCGGTGGGCGATTGAGGGGTTGGTGGGTTCGATGTTTGAGGCGAGTAAATCCCCCAGGGTTAACTGGAGAAATTCAGCGCGGCTGTACCCATAGGTGGCGATCGCGGCTTGATTCACTGCTAAAAATCGTTGGGTTTGGGCATCACAAACCCACACGGGGCAGGGATTTTCCGCAAAAAGATGTTCAATGTAGTCACTCTGTTGCGTGAGCGTCAGAGTCCAACGGCGCAAGACCCCATAGGCGAGGCCACCACTAAGCCAGATCGTCCCCCACCCAACGCTGAGATGCAGCCAGGCCATGGCGGGGGGAACTTGAAGATAATAGTTGGCGATCGCGCCCACTCCGGTCACGAGGACAGTCCCAACGCCAAGATATCCCCCAATCAGGCGGATCACAGAGCGAGAGTGGGAGTCACGAAACGGGAGCATACTCATGGGAGAGACAGTAGCAGTTCCATTATCTTACGTTTACGGGACGATGACTGTGCCGGATTGCACGCGATCGCAGAACACTGGTGTTATTGTTTCGTGGCCGGGGGCGCAACGGGTTGAGGGGTTCCCCCCTGAGCCAGGGATTGACTGAGGGCAACCAGGGTGGCCACCAACTGCTGAGCCATGGGGCCAGAGGCGGCGGGTTCGGGGGTTTGGGTGTGGATGCTGGCGAGAAAGCGATCGCACACTGCCGCCAAGGGCTCACCGGGTGGCACAGGGATGCTCTCCGTGGCGAGATCCAACGGCGGAAACTGCGCCGCCGCCGGCCCCACATGGCCCCGCTGCACGATTAACGGCTGCTCCCGCTGCATCTCGTCAAAAATCAGCACGCCGCGATCGCCCACCAACACCGACCGCCGCTGCTTATCCGGGTTCGCCCAACAAAACTGTAATTGCACCCGCAACCCGCCCGGATAGGTCAAGGTCGCCCACACCTGATCCCACAGCCCCGGCTGGAGCCAACCCTGGCCCACCCCCTGCACCATCTCCGGCGTTGCCCCCAACCAATGGTTAAAAATCGCCAGATCATGAATCGCCAAATCCCACAGCACATCCACATCGGGCCGCACGGGCCCCAAATGCGTCCGCGCCCCATAGCCATAGCGCAGCGTCCCCAACTGCTGCGATCGCACCACCGCCCCCCCCGCCAGCACCGCCGGATTGAATAGATAGGTATGGTCAATAAATAACTGCTTACCCTGTTGTTGAGCCAGAGCGGTTAAGACTTCGCACTCTTGGGGATCAAGGGTGAGGGGCTTTTCCGCAAGCACATGATAGCCGCGTTGGAGGGCGGCGGTAATCAGGGCGTAATGGGTCGTGGCGGGCGTGGCGATCACCACCGCATCAACGGGCAGCGCGTCCGGGAGATCCTCCCAACGATTCACGAGCCACACATCCGCATTGAGATTAAACGCAGCTTGGCAGGCTTCGCGGTGTTCCCGGTGAGGATCAATCACCGCCACCAGTTGCGCGTCGGGATGGTGGGCAAAGGTGCGGATGAAATGGCGACCCCAGCGGCCTGCCCCGAATACAGCGATCGCAATCGACATCTCTCCTCCTGGTGTCTTTCTAATCCTTCATCCTGATCCTGGACTCAACCCTAGCCGCGATCGCACCCGTGGGGGCTTCATTCTTTCAGGGTACGCTATCATCATCGGGGTTAGCGCGTCGCTCACAATATCATCATGGATTCTGAATTGCTCTCCCCTTCTACACCCTGGCTCGATCAACTGACAATGCTGGCCTATCTCGGCTTTGCGATGGTGATTGCGTGGCAAGTGTTTAGCCGGTCTAAGTGAACAGCGCGATCGCTGCCTCTCTGCCACGGTCGCGTCGATTTGCGGGATGACCCCATCCTCCATCCAACGCAGGAGAACATCACCCCAAGACTGCTCAATGTAACGATTTACAACGTTAACTAATCCTGACACAAATCCCCCGATTTCTCGCCCCGATCCCCAACTATTCATGGGGGATCATCATCCCAAGATTCCGTACAGTATTGTTTTGGCGCGATTTTAATCACCCCGAAACACAATGTAAAAAAAATCATCAGTTCGTTAAGAAATTGATAAATTTTCCAGCATTGTTTATCTTTACGCTTCACTAGAGAAAAGCACGGCGCGATAGTTTCACTCAACGGATAGTCTGAATAGACCCTTGGCGATCGCGATCAGGCAATTCACGACAATCCTTGGCACTTCGCCTTTTTTCGGTGAGTCACAGCAGCTTAATCATTCTGCATGATCTCGAACGTTATCCCCTGATTCCCCATCCTTTGATCCAGTCACGTTCGGGATAAACTCTGCCGCTCTCATTGCATGGTGTTCCCCTTTCTTGATCTCAGCTTAGTACTTTTATGACTACCCAATTAATGTCTGATTCCCATTCCACCCAAGCCACTCAAGAACAGAATGCAGTGGCGACGGGGGTTTACATCACCATCCACGGACATTTTTATCAGCCGCCCCGCGAAAATCCCTATTTAAATGTTATTGAACGTCAGCCAAGTGCCTACCCATTCCATGATTGGAATGAGCGCATTTTGTATGAATGCTACCGTCCCAACGTGTTCTCGCGGATTTTAAACAATCAGGGCGAAGTGGTCAGCATTGTCAATAATTTTGAATACATGAGCTTCAACGTGGGGCCCACCTTGATGTCTTGGTTGGCAAAACATGATGAGGAAGTGTATCAGGGCATTATTGAGGCGGATCGTAAGAGTGCAGAACGGCTGAACGGCCACGGCAATGCGATCGCCCAAGTCTTTAACCACATCATCATGCCCCTCGCCAATGAGCGGGATAAATACACCCAAATTCGCTGGGGAAAAGCGGATTTTCGGGCCCATTTTGGCCGCGACCCCGAAGGAATGTGGCTTGCTGAAACAGCGGTGGACTATCCCACCCTCGAAGCCCTGGCCAACGAGGAGATTCGCTTCATTATTCTCGCCCCCTCCCAGGCGGAACGCTGCCGCCCGATTCCCACGGACAACAACCCTGATCCGGATTGGTTGGCCGTCGGCGGCGGTCAAATTGACCCCACCCGCCCCTATCGCTGTTTTCTGCCCAACGGCAAGCACATTGATATCTTTTTCTACGATGGCCCGATTTCCAAAGGGATGGGCTTTGACGATGTGCTGAGTAGTTCTCAAAATCTTGCCGATCGCTTCGGCCAGGCGGTGCGCATCGACGATCGCCCCTCGCAATTGATTTGCGTGGCCACCGACGGCGAAACCTTTGGCCACCACAAAGGCGGCACGGAAAAATGCCTCAGCTATGCGTTTACCCAAGAGTTTGCCCAGCGTCAATGGCAAGTGACCAATGTGGCCCATTATCTGAGCATTTGCCCGCCGACCTGGGAAGTGGTGCTCAAGCCGGTGACTGCCTGGAGTTGTATGCATGGGGTGGATCGTTGGCAGGATGCTTGTGGCTGTGGGGGCGGCGGCACCTGGCAGCAGGACTGGCGGCGACCCCTGCGCGATAGTCTGAATTGGCTGCGCGATCGCCTTGCAGACATTTACGAAACCCACGCCCGGAAATATCTCCATGATCCTTGGTTGGCGCGGGATGAATACATTCAGGTGATGCACAATCGCACGCCAGAAAATACCGTGCATTTTCTTTACCGCCACCAACAGCGCCCCCTGACGGAGCCTGAACAGGTGGACACCCTCTGTCTTTTGGAAATGCAACACCAGGCGTTATTGATGTTCACCAGTTGTGGCTGGTTCTTTGATGAATTGTCGCGGCCCGAAGGGGTGCAGATTTTGCGCTATGCGGCGCGGGCGATTGAATTGGCCGGAGAGGTGGCCGGGATTCAGCTTGAGGCGGAATTCCGCGATCGCCTCCGCGCTGCTCCGAGTAATGTGGAACAGTTCCGCGATGGGGGACGGGTCTACGATGAGTTAGTGGTCTCCTCACGGATTACCTTTGAACGGGTGGCGGCGCATTATGCGATCACCTCCCTCTTCAGCCGCTACAACACCGAAGACCGCGTCTATTGCTACGAAGCCACCCAACTGGAATACGCCAAACAACGGATCGGGACGCAAACCCTCGCCCTGGGGCATTTGCAACTGGTGTCGGAAATTACCCGCGAATGCAAAGAGTTTACCTTTGCGGTGTTGCACCTGGGCGGCTGGGATTTCCATTGCTGTATTCAGCCGTTTATCGGCCGTCTTGCCTATGCGCAGCTTAAGGAAACGCTGTTTAATTCCATTCAGCAGGCGAGTGTGTCGCAGACCCTGTTTAGTATGATGCGGGTGTTTGGCGATCGCATCTTTAACCTCGAAACCCTCTTCGCGGAAGAACGCCAATGGATCATCCAAAAAATCGCCGATAAGAGCAAAAACACCCTCAACCAACTCTATAGCCAAGCCTACCGCGACAACTACAGCATCGTCCGCGCCTTCCACCGCGAAGAGTTGCCCGTTCCCCAAGAACTCCAAGTCGCGGCGGATATCGCCCTGTCCCACCGCTGTTTACAACTGCTCAGTGAGTTGGATACCTGCGATGATCACACCGAAAAAGAAAGCCTACTCGCGGAGTTAGACAGCACCGCCACCGAAGCCCAAAGTATGCGCAGCACCCTGACGCTGCCGGGGGCGAAGCAACTGTTAGAAGCCCTGATTTTGCGATCGCTGCACGCGCTCTTATTCAGCAATGCGTCGGACTCAGTCGTAGACGATCAACACCACATCGAAAAAATGATCGATGTGGGCGATCGCCTCGAAGTGGGGCTTTCTCTCGATCGCGCCCAAGAACTCTATTTCCGTTGCTTCCACGAGGTGATTGTCCCCCAATGTGTGGAGACAGAATCCGGCTTAACCTGTCCTTGGGATGAGTCACAAATGCCGCTTTTGCTTGATCTCGGTCAACGTTTAGCGGTGGATGTCTCAGCCCTACTCTGAGGGGCGTATAGCAGTGGTCAGTATTGTTAGGACATTCAACCAGCGCACCCTGAGCGGAGTCGTTGGCGAAGCCTCCCGTTAGGGATAGGGTAAGCAGCCGGGCTATCCCCTGCGGAGACGCGACGCGAACGACAATGCCCTGGACTGAGCGAAGCCGAAGTCTCAGCCCTCGATTAATAGATCCACGCAGGGTATGCTCTTGGATGCCTAGGGTTCGAGGATTTGGTAGGTCATTTCAACAAAGGCTTGGGCGGCGGTTTGGGGGGTGTGGGGTGCGATGATTTGGCGCGATCGCTCTCCCATCGCCGTCAACTGTTCCGGGTGATCCAAACAATAGGCCATCTGAGCCGCTAACTCTAGGGGATCGTGGGGGTCAAACCGAAACCCATTTTCGCCGATTTGCACCAACTCACACACCGCCGCCCCCGTGGAACATAACACCGGTTTCCCAAAGGCCATCGCCTCAGACACCACCGTCCCCCAGCCATCCTCATAGGTGGGAAAGACAAACACATCCGCCTGCTGCAAATAGGCTCCGAGGTGCTCCGGGGCGACCCCGCCCTGCCAATAAATCTGGGCTGCCATCCCGTTTTGAACCACGATTTGTTCAAGTTCCTGCTGCTGCTCGCCCGTGCCAATGACCCAGACCGCGTAATGGGTGTAGCCGCCCCGCTGCAAGAGTAAGCAGGCATTGATCACGGTGGTTAAGCCCTGACGCGGCGTAATGTTCCCCACATAGAGGAAAATCGGCCGGGACATGGTGCGCGGCAGTGGGGGCGCGATCGCCCCAGGCACAGCCCTAGACCGCAGATGGAGATGGGGCACAAGATAGATCCGTTGCCGAATTTTAGTGGCGGGATAGTTCAGGACATCAATAAAATACTGTCGGCCCAGTTGGCTATTGACAATCACACTATCGACACCGAGCAGCAGCAGTTGGCGCATCACCGTTCGCCCCTGCATCGGCCGAAAATCACTGTAGGGAGAAACACCACCATGGATCAGCACCACTCGCCATCGCCCCAGGGGTTTGAGCACAATCACCAAAACCGTCCACAGCGAAAACCCCTGAGGATATACCACATCAGGTTTAAACGCCCACAAGCGAGCGATAATGTGGAGCGCAACCCCGAAGCGGTGGCGGCGATATCGAGGCGGTCGGGCATTGTGGTCGAGCCATGTCGGATCATCCACGACCTCGATCCGGTCTGCCCCCGGTTGCGTGAAGTCATAACACGACTCCCCTTGCCCCGTGTAGAATACCGCGTTAGGAATATGCTGAATGAAATGGGATAAAACAGACTGCCAAGATGCGCCACGCTGAATGGTAGGCACGAGCCAAGCGACACGCGGATTCAGCATGAATAAGCGGATGATGAATTAATCTTGTCCAAGAATATCACAGGGGACTCTGATGCGATCGCCCCTCCTCACCCGCACAAAACTCCTCAGCCACACGGGCTGAGGAGTTTCATTCAGATAGGACTGACACAATCAAGTAGCGAAGTCTGAGCTTGTCGAAAACTGAGCAACCAGACTATCACATTGGGAATCTCAAGCAACGAGGAGTTCTATTCTTCCTCAGTGCCTGCCGTAGACTCCACCGCGACTTCTTCGCTCACTTCGGGTTCATCATCCACCAAGACTTCATCCGCATCACCTTGCTGTTGTTGCAGCAGTTTTTGGCGATATTTTTCCGCCATCTCATCAGCCTTTTCAAAGACCAAATCGCGGTTTTTGAGCATATCACCGGGTTCCGGTTCAAGCTGCTTCGTCGAGAGCGAAATCCGTCCCCGCTCGGCATCCAAGTCAATGATCATCACCTTCAGCTCATCATTCACCGCAAAGACACTGTGGGGCGTATCAATGTGGTCATGGGAAATTTCAGAAATATGGAGCAAGCCACTGACCCCACCAATATCAATGAAGGCCCCGTAGGGTTTGATGCCGCGCACCATACCGGTGACCACTTCACCCACTTGCAGACCATTCATCTTCCGTTCCACGAGGGCACGGCGATGGCTGAGGACGAGGCGGTTGCGGTCTTCGTCCACTTCTAAGAATTTCAGCGGTAGATCTTGACCTACCAAATCTTCTTTGGCTTGACGGGTGCTGATGTGCGAACCGGGAATAAAGCCGCGCAGGCCTTCGATCCGCACCAAGGCGCCGCCTCGGTTGGTGGCGAAAACATTGGAGCGAACGGTGGCATCTTCGGCCTGTAACTGACGAACCCGTTCCCAGGCCCGCAGGTATTCAATCCGACGAATGGACAGGGTGAGCTGGCCATCTTCATTCTCATCAGTCAGAATAAAGAACTCTCGCGTTTCATCCGGTTGTAGCACTTCACTGGGATCATCGACGCGGTTGATCGACATCTCTTGAATGGGAATATAGGCGGCGGTTTTGGCGCCAATGTCGATTAATGCACCTCTGGGTTCCATGCTAAACACTGTCCCCGGTACGATGTCTCCTGGGCTGAAGTGGTAATCGTACTGATCGAGCAGTGCGGCAAAATCTTCGTGCGTAAAACCAATGTCTTTGTTACTAGCGGTGTTCTTCTGACTGACCATGTGTGTTAGTGTGTCCTAGCTTTTAACTCCGTGACGTTTCATTACGACGGAATCACGATTGACATATTCCCCTGCGATCAACAGCATGGGATTTTTGGGATGCTGGTGCAAGACGTGGGTAAACTCGTCTTATGTGTCTCTCCCACTCGACGATGTCCCGCCGAGTTGAAGGCGTTATTGCCGTCTAGAATACGTTGGGATTGAAGCTTCTGTATGCTCAAGTTGGGCCCGATCATACAGGAGTTGATACTTCAACTCCGAGTGTATCATTTTCTTGCAAATGCACAGGATTTATATTCTAGCCCAATCGGGACATTTCGATCCAATCGCAGTGCTGAATGGGCTGGGGGGTTAATGGGGTGTGAGGGGGGATGGGGTTTTGAGCCGTTGGGCATCTTGTTCGGCTGGGTGGAGCTGAAGATGGCTCAGGGTGTCGATAAAG
>CAZCWE010000096.1:0-1980 GCA_964502285.1 uncultured Spirulina sp.
GTTTGCCTGGACGACGGAACTGAACCTGACCCCGCCTCCAGCCCCTCCCGAAACTCCCCCTAACCCATCGGAGCCGTTACCCCCGCCGCCCAAACCCTCCGACTACTCACCCCCTCCGCCTCCACCGCCATTAGACCCCTTACCTCCCCCCCCAAAAAAACCTAACACCACCCCAGATCAATCTGTGCCGTCTGGAGGTCGATCGCCTCGGCTTTTGGGGGAATGGTTTTTGGTGTCCAGTGGGGCGGCGGTGGTGGCGGTGATTGTGCATTATGGGCTGGGCGCGACTTTAGGGGGTTTGCCGGGGGCGATCGCGTCCTTTGTGGTGGATGCAACCACAAGCCTTGTGCTGGGTATTGCCCAAAGCTACGTTTTGACGCGCTATCTGGAAAAATCCCATTGGTGGGCGGTGACGTATCTGGTGTTGCCCCTGTTGGCGATGGTTCCCACCTTGATTGCGATTTTGGGGGTTTGGGGGGCTCAAGCGTGGATTTTAGGAACTCGTGTGCGGCGATCCTATTGGTGGATTTTGGGCAATATGGCGATGGTGGTGGTGTTTGCGGGGTTGGCGATCGCAGGCATTATTCTGCTGCGGGCGTTGGTATTTTTCTTGAGTTTTGCCACGGTGTTTCTGTCTTGGTTGGTGGGGATGATCCTCGTGGCCTTGATGTTGTTGATTCAAGGGGCGATTTTAGAGCGTTTGCTCTATGGTGTGTCGGAGCGATCGCGCCCTGCCCCCGCTCAATACCTCCAGCATCTCTACGATCACATTCAGCAAGATTTGCAACGTCTGATCGCCACTCGATAGCATGACCCCCTAGGGCAGCCATTGGGGATCAAGGCCCGGCGCTAATCGTTCCGGTGGATCGAGGGTGTCCGACATGGGCGCATTGAGGAGATTCGGCAGCGGTAAGATCCACAAGCTACCGGGGGGTAAGGCGGTGGGGTTGCGGCTGTCGAGGGTCTCGTCTGAGCCTTCCGTGGGATCAATCACCTGATCAAACACAAGATGACGACCATCGGGGGCCATATCCATCCGCACATTGAGGTCATCGGTGAGGGCAACGAGGGGCACTTCGCGGCCGGTTTGGAGATTAATCACGGTGATGAACGGGGTCAGCGTCGCCTGTTCCGTGTCGAGGCGTTCGGTTTGCAGACAGTAGAGAAAGGTTTTGTGACGCGGTTCAAAATTGCACGCCAAGATAAACCCGGAGGTGGTGAGGAGTTCCCGTTCGCGCCCTTTGGCATTGAGCAACACCAGCGATCGCGCCGTATCCCCTTGGGGCTTCACCATCACCTTGACGCGATGATCCTGAGGGTCAAAGGCGATCAACCCTTCGTAGGCGGGGAAAAATTCGCGGGTGGCGGCGGTGGCGGTGAGGGGCAAGATCGTCACGCCGTTGCGATCGCTGATCGCCAACACTTGACCATCGGGGGAAATCTTAAACGACTCCCCTTGAATCCCCAGCGGCTGCGCCTCACCCTCCGGCGGCAACACCCACAGCCCCCCATCGGCCGGGTTTTGACGATTAACCCGTTCGAGGATCACGACCCCGTTTTGAGTGGCGAGATCAAACTGGACATTTTGGTACTGTTCCGCATCGAGGAGGCGGGTGATTTGGCCGGGAGGCGGGCCTGTGTCGCCGAGGCGATCGAAGGCGGTGGTGATGCGATAGAGTTGCTGCGTGCCGATTCCGTCGGGGTCGCCCTTTTCAAAGGCAAAAAAGAGGATGCGATCGCCCTGCGCCTCGCTTTTGAAATTGGTCACCACCAAATCCGGGGGGGTGAGGATTTGCTTGCGCTCGCGGGTCATGTTGTAGAGGACGAGGCGACCGGATTCGTTCCCCTCCACGCCGATATAGGCCAGGATGCGATCGCGACTCTGCACCGTGGCCGTAAAGGGAGCCATGGCGCGGGCGGCATGACGGGCGGCGCGGGGTTGGTCGGTGGCACTGTTGAGGGTGATGGTGTATTCCGTAC
>CAZCWE010000096.1:1990-3554 GCA_964502285.1 uncultured Spirulina sp.
TACCGTAGGCGGGAATGTCATCGAGGGTATAGGCGAAGCGTTGCCCCAGTCCCGCCCCTTGGCCCGGCAGTTCGGGGGTAATTTCTAACTGTTGGGCCACCGTGTCCCAATCCATGGCGCGGTTAAAGTCCAGCAAAAAATGGTCGTGGTTGGCACTAATCCGTTGACCCGACCAACTCCATTGCTGCACTTGGGGCGCGGTGCGATCGCCCACCACCAATACCCCCCCTAACCCCAACAGCACGATCCCCATGGCAAGACCAGCCGCCCGATCCAGGGGCCAATTGAGGCGATCGCGCCATTGTATCCATCGTTGTTTCATGCTCGCTCACACCACAAAAACAGCACATCGCGCTCTGGACGGGATTGATCCGGGGGCGCAACGCAGTCAAGACGATTCTGCCATGACTCTCTCCATTCTGCGGGGTTAGCCCACCGGCAACGCATATTGGGTGAGGTCATCCAAGGAAATCCAATCCAGGGCATTTTCATGGGTGGCGGCTAAAATCACCGGCGGCGCTACCCCGGCTTCGAGGGCTTCTTGCCAGCGAGCGGCACAAAGACACCAGCGATCGCCCGGTTTCAACCCCGGAAAATTAAACTCTGGCCGCGGGGTGCTCAGGTCATTGCCCTGGGCTTGGGTGAAGTCTAAAAACTCCTCGGTCATTTCCGCACAGACCAGATGCCGCCCCAGATCCTCCGGCCCTGTATGGCAAAACCCATCCCGATAAAACCCCGTTCGCGGCGCACCACAACACAACTCTAGCGGGCGGCCCAAAACATTGGTTGCATCTTTCATCAGCGTGAATTATCCCCCTATTTTTCAATTCAACCGTCCTCAATTCTAGAGGGTTGCGGCAATGCTGAAAGGATTGAACTCGTCAGTCGCAGCAGCTTAGAAAAGTCAAAATATTACTCTATAGTAGAAAAGTCAAGTAATTTCACCCGCACCTATGACTCGCGATCGCACCCGTTTAACCCGCTGGTTGCCAATTTTGGCTTGGGGTCGCCACTACCAGCCCGCTGACTTCACCGGAGACTTAACCGCTGGCCTGATTGTGGCCAGCCTGCTGATTCCCCAAGCCATGGCCTACGCCCTCCTGGCGGGGTTGCCGCCCCAAGTGGGACTCTACGCCAGCATCGCGCCGCTGTTCATCTACGCGATTTTTGGCACGAGTCGGACGCTCTCGGTGGCTCCGGCGGCGTTGGATTCGATGTTGGTGGCGGCGGGGATTGGCGCGATCGCGGCCAAAGACAGCCCCGATTATCTTTCCCTGGCGATTACCCTGGCCTTCCTCGTCGGGGGATTGCAGATCCTGATGGGAGTGCTGCGCTTGGGGGTGTTGGTGAATTTCATCAGCGGCAGCGTGATCACCGGGTTCACGAGCGGCGCAGCGGTGATCATCGCCCTGGGTCAAATCAAGCATCTCTTGGGCCTCAAAATCGAATCCAGTAGCGTGATCCTGCCCCTGTTACAAAACACAATCCAGGCATTACCCACCGCCCAAGGCGTGACGATGGCCCTGGGGGGGGGTGCGATCGCGCTCCTCTGGTTGGGGAATAA
>CAZCWE010000096.1:3564-11455 GCA_964502285.1 uncultured Spirulina sp.
CTTCCTCGACGAGGCGTTGGCGCTGATCCCGCCCGAGCTGCGCCCAAAGAGCCTCGGCGGAAAGGGGGCAAACGGGTCAGTTCGTGGGTCGCAAAGGGTACATTTCAGGCACTGGTGTCTGCATCCGCCTTCGATAGCCCGTGCTTTTGCATCTTCTCATAAAGCGCTTTGCGCGACAAACCCAACGCTTCGTAGGTCTGTTTGAGGCTGCCGCCATGGGCCGTGAGTGCGGCAGCAATGAGGGATTTCTCGTGCCATTTCTGGGCGGTGGTGCGATCGCCCTCCTCTGGTTGGGGAATAAACCCTTTTCCCGTTGGCTGCAAAAACGCGGCGTCAGTGCGATCGCCCAAATCCCCCTCGTCAAAAGTGTGCCTCTCTTCATCGTCATCCTCAGCACCGCCCTCGTCGCCACCCTCCGCCTCGATCAACAGGGCGTTGCGATCGTCGGCTCCATACCCCAAGGTTTACCCCCGCTGATGCTGCCCACCCTCAGCCTCGATCGCATCCAAACCCTGTTTCCCCTCGCCCTCACCCTCAGTTTTATCGGCTTTATGGAAAGTTTCGCCGTCGCCAAATCCCTCGCCAGTCAACGCCGCCAATCCGTCGAAGCCAATCAGGAACTGGTCGCGCTCGGCTTGGCCAACATCGGGTCAGCGGTCACGGGGGGCTATTCCATTGCCGGGGGATTGAGTCGGTCGGTGGTGAATTTTTCCGCCGGAGCCCGCACGGGGGTCGCGTCGATGATCACGGCGGGGGTGATTGTGTTGACGGTTTTATTTTTAACGCCCTTGTTTTTCTATCTGCCCCAAGCCAGCCTCGCGGCGATCATTTTCATCGCGATTTTAAAACTGATTGATCTAAACAGGTTTCGCAAACTCTGGCGGTACAATCGCGCCGATGGCTTAGCATTTTTAGTGACGTTTTTCGGTGTGTTGGGCTTGGGTGTACAGGCAGGTATTTTCATCGGGGCAGGGTTTGCGATCGCCCTTTATCTCTGGCGCACCAGTCGGCCCCATATTGCGATCGTCGGCCGCCTCGGCGAAACCGAACAGTTCCGCAATATCCAACGCCATCAGGTGCTCACCTGTACCGAAGTGCTCGCCATTCGCATCGACGAAAGCCTCTACTTTGCCAACACCAAAGTATTAGAAGAAAGCCTCCTCCACGCCGTCAGCGACTACCCCAAAATCGAAAAACTCCTCCTCGTTTGTAGCGGCATTAACGCCATCGACGGCAGCGCCTTAGCTACCTTAGAACAATTGCAGCTCGCGTTAAAATCTTTTGGGGTGGAGTTGTATTTTTCCGATGTGAAAGGGCCGGTGATGGATGGCCTCGAACGGATCGGATTTGTGGAAGAAGTGGGGCGCGATCGCTTCTTCCTCTCCGCTGCCCAAGCCATGCAGCAGTTTGATTGCCAACTGGCCTAAATCCCCAGCCCTGCCGTGCTTACCTTGCCGGACTGTATCGCCGTCCTGATCGCATTCACACTGAAACCAGCATCGCCATTGAACTCGAAAACGAAGGTGCGATCATCCGGGGCAGAATCGATATTCTCATGTTAAGGGGCAGGGGACAGCGATCGCGCCTCACCCGAATGTCTATGGTACGGTGAAGGAAAATTGTGCGATCGCTCCCCGCCATGTTGCGCTTTTTCTCATCGCTGCGCCGTCGCGCTCTCTGGTCTACCCTGCTGAAGGTGGGATTCGGTTTTTTCGTGATCCTCACAATGAGCCTCGGTTTGCGCCTCACCCACGCCGCCCAGCAGCCCATCGATGCTGTTTTAGTGTTGGGGGGCAGCATCCGCCGCGAAATCTACGCCGCCCAAAGTGTCGCCCAACATCCTGATATTCCGGTTTTGATTTCTAGCGGTTCCCCGCCGCCTTGTATCTTCTTGGTGTTTGAGCGCGAACAGGCCTTGAGCGATCGCATTTGGCTCGAAACCTGCGCCCACAGCACCTTTGAAAACTTCTACTACACCACCCCCATCCTGCGCCGCTGGGACACCCGCCATGTGCAACTCCTCACCTCCCCGTCCCATCTCCCCCGCGCCCTCTGGCTCGCTCGGATTCATCTCGGCATCCATGGTATTTGGGTGGAGCTTGATCCGGTCGCGGAAACGGGGCGGCCGGGCAATACTGAATCCTGGCTCAAGACGGACTTAGATGTGGTGCGGAGTCTGGTATGGGCGGGAATCAGTTTAGTGTGGCAACCGAGGTGCGATCGCGTCCGTCCCCTCACCCAAATCAACCTCGATCGCGCTCTCCGCCAAGGCTTCAAATGTGAACACCAAGGCCAACTCGACCGCCTCATCCAAGAGCGACAAAAGACCCTCTCACCATAATGCTATCGTGAGAGAATTAGCCATCCATCCCCACCCTCGCTATGAGTAAATCCCTCCCCAAGCTGCCCTCATTGGCAACCCTATTAACGGGCCAGAACATCGTTTTTGGGGGGATTATTTGGTCAGTGGTGACCTTCTGGTTTTTCGCCCTCTTTAGCATTCCGATTCCCGGCGAAGATAACCCCCTCTGGTATCTGCTCGGCACTTATGTCCTAGAAACCCTACCCTTCATCCTCGCCACCTGGCTCTGTTACCGCAACTGGAAAAGCCCCCAAATTGCCAGCGGTCGAGATGTGTGGCTCTTCATCGGCCTCGGACTCGGCTCCTATTCCATCGGAAACTTCCTCTTTGGCATGTGGGAACTGTACTTTAATCTTGATCCTGAAATTTCCCCCGCCGACCTCTTTTACATCAGCTTCACCATTTGCGTCGGCTTTGGCATGATCTTGGCCGTGCTTCCCCGTCGTCTCAACCTTGAACCCAAACAATGGTTAATTGTCGGAGGTGTTGCTGTGTTGGGGACTCTCCTCGCCGTATGGCTCAAACTCGCGACTATCAATAAGGAAGAAGCGATCGTCGAAGTTCCCCCCACCCCCAGCACCGAAGCCCTACAGCCCGCTCCCGCCGTTGATCCCAATGCTCCGGCCGCCGTCACGGCCCCAGCCATTCCTGAAGCCGAAGAAGAGGTCGCAGAGCCGCCGCCAGGTTGGGTCATGGCTTTGGATAAGTTTTTGGTGGTGTTTGCCACACCGGTCAACCTGTTTTATTCAATTTCGGATGTGGCGTTAATGGTGATTGCTGCCACGTTGCTGATGGCATTTTGGGGGGGACGATTTTCCCAATCATGGCGGATGATTGGGGCGGCGGCCTTGGCGAAATATGTGGCGGATTTGGCGTTTTACGTGGCGTTGTCGTTGCCAGGAAACTATGAAAGTGGCGGCTTGATGGATGTGTTTTATGTGTTTAGTGGGGTGTTGTATTCCATTGGGGCGGCGTTGGAATATGACGTATCTACGAGCCGCTCTGGGCGCGGCCGACGGCGACGGGGTGGGGGCTAAGGTTGGGAATCAAAACACATTGAGCATTTGGGCGGCTTGGAGAAGGCCGGGGATCGCTGTGGGGGGCCAATTGCCTTCGGCGCGGCGGCCATGGTTGAGGATGAGGCGGAGGCTGTAATGGTGGGGGAGGCCGTCGGCTTCGAGCCAGAGCCATTCACTTTCGACGGCGCAGGTGAGATGTTCTTCGGCCATGAGTTCGGGGGTGATCGAAGCGATCGCATCTCCCAACTGTTGCAACAAGCGGCAAAACTCCTGAAGCTCCACCGCCGTCAACTCCACCGCCCAATCCAGCATAATCGTCCGCCTGCGGATTCCATCCCAACCGCCAACCCGCCCCGGTTTTTAAGATTCGTTCCACCGCGGCCCCACTCCCCGATCAAAATTCGCAAATTTCTCGACACAGCAGCCCTGAAGCCCTGGTTTCATAGTAGGGTTAAGAGTGATGAAATGCACGCTGAATCATAGTTTGAGGGATCACCATGGCTTTTGAATATCCGGAGGACTTGAAGTACCTCGACTCCCATGAATACGTCCGCTTGGATGGCGAAATTGCCACCATTGGGATCACATCCTTCGCCATTGATCAATTGGGCGATATCGTCTTTCTGGAATTGCCGGAAACCGGTGATGATGTCGAAGCGGGTGAAGGATTTGGCACGATTGAATCCGTGAAAGCGGTGGAGGATCTCAAAGCCCCCATCAGCGGCACGGTGATCGATCGCAATGAAGGGTTAATCGATGCGCCGGAATCCCTGGCGGAAGACCCCTACGGCGAAGGGTGGTTGATTAAAATCCGAATCGCCGATCCCGATGCAGAGTTAGACGATGTGTTAACCGCTGCGGAATATAAAGCCCAAGTGGAAGGCGACGACGAATAATCGTGATTGTCCCCTGAGCGGAGTCGAAGTCCCCTGAGCGAAGTCGAAGTCCCCTGAGCGAAGTCGAAGTCCCCTGAGCGGAGTCGAAGTCCCCTGAGCGAAGTCGAAGGGGATGTTCTGAATCCTACCGAGCGATCGCAGTTGCTTAATCTTACTAATGGGTTGAGCAACTTTGCTCTAATCGCTCAACTCATTGGGCTGAGGCGACGAGGGATCAGACGAAAATGCGGTGCTGGAGGGAGGGCATTTGGCGGCGCACTTGATAGAGACAGTCGGGATTGATTTCTGCGATCGCCATCTCCTGATTCGCCCCCGCATCAGACAACACCGTCCCCCACGGGTCAATAATCATCGCGTGGCCATGGGTGTGGCGCAGGCCGTAATGATTCCCCGCTTGGGCCGGCGCGATCACATAACAGGTATTTTCGATCGCACGGGCTTGGAGCAACACTTGCCAATGGTCTTTCCCCGTGTAAGCCGTAAACGCCGCCGGCACAAACAACACATCCGCCCCAGCCTTAGACAAGTGGCGATAGAGTTCCGGGAAGCGCACGTCATAGCACACCGATAGCCCCAGATTGCCAAAAGTCTCAGAGGCGTAAATCTTCGGCAACTCATGGCCCGCCATCACCGTGCTCGACTCGCAGTAGGTATTCCCATCGGGGAGATCCACATCAAATAGATGAACCTTGTGGTAGCGGGCCAACTCCTCGCCGTTGGGTGCGATCAGGAGGGCGGTGTTGCGGACTTTATCCCCGGAGGCTGTGGGGACGGGAAAGCCTCCCCCAAGGAGCGTCACTTGATAGCGTTGGGCCATGGTGCGGAGAAACTGCTCGCTTTTTTCTGCGATCGCCGCTGCCTGAGCCATTTTCTCTTCCTCTAGACCCATAAAGGAGAAATTTTCAGGCAAACACACCAACTCAGCCCCGCGCCGCACCGCTAGATCAATGCGCTCCTCGGCCTCTAGCAAGTTTTCCATCAAATTCGGTTTGCTCGTCATTTGAAGAGCGGCAGCGAGGTAAGGCTTCATGGATGTCTATCGGTTACAGGTCAAGGCGTTGAGATGATTTCAATCATACCGTAATCAGTTCCCCCCAACACAGCAAACTGACAACAATCAACACAAAGGATTGATCGAGATCATAGGTCATGGGCTGTTCTTTTGAGTATTCTTACGAATGTGGGGGATGACCTCTATGGGGTCTCACCCCCTCCGGTGATATTGAGAGGATGATGTGTTGTGGCTAGTATTCGTGAAATTGTTCAAGATGCATTCCGTCAAGGCTATCTCTGCGTCGAAGCAGAAAACGAACTGCGACGCTTGTTGCTAACCTGCAAAGCCGACGATGTGGTCTCATTTACCCAGCTTCAAATCGCCATCATGGACGGACGAGTCACCCAAGAAGCCCGCGAACAATTTTATCGTCGCCAAACCCAGGACGCTGTCCCTGCCTAATCCCAAGTTGGGAACATTCAAAAATGTTCCCTCATCCCCAACCCTTCCCCCCCAGAAGCAAGAAGCCTTTTCGTGGGTGGGAGACTTTGGGGAGTCCTGAACCGGATTATGTATGACCCCTTAATCGAATGTCGTTAAGGTTTGTTCCACTTGGGCTTCAGCATCGTGGACGATGCTGCGGAGTTGATCCAACAGGGCGGGATCAACCTGCTGCCATAACCCCCGTTGGTGGGCTTCGATTAACCGTTCCGTCATATCCCGTAACGCCCAAGGATTTTTCGCCTCGATAAACGATCGCACCTCATCATCCAACACATAGGCCTCCGCCACCCCCTGATACATAAAATCCTCCACACAATGGGCCGTCGCATCGTAGGCGAATAAATAATCCACCGTCGCCGCCAGTTCAAACGCCCCTTTGTAGCCATGGCGCATCACCCCCGCGATCCATTTCGGATTGACGACGCGGGAACGATAGACGCGGGTGATTTCAGCGGCGAGGCTGCGGACTTTGGGGTTTTGGGGTTGGGAATTGTCGCCGAAATAGGTGATCGGTTGCTGGCCGGAAACGTGACGGACGGCAGCGGTTAAACCGCCTTGAAATTGGTAGTAATCATCGGAATCAAGGAGGTCATGTTCGCGATTGTCTTGGTTATGGAGGACGATTTGGCGATCGCTCAACCGCCGCGCAAATGCCTCCGGTGCAGCATGACCCTGCCCCGACCCCGTGTAGGCGTAACTGCTCCAATTCATATAGGCCCGCGCCAAATCCGCGTCGCTCGTCCAATTTTGCGCCTCAATCAACCCCTGCAACCCGGCTCCATAGGCTCCTGGTTTTGAGCCAAAAATGCGATATTGGGCGCGGGCTTGGGCCTCGTCTGGGGGTAAACCTTGGTCTTGCCAATGGGTGCGATCGCGCTCAACTTGGGCGGCGAGGGGGTTTTGGTCGGCGGGTTCGTCCAGTTGGGCGACGGTGGTAATGGCGCGATCGAGGAGATCGATTAAATTGGGAAACCCATCCCGGAAAAAGCCCGAAATCCGCAGCATCACATCCACCCGCGGCCGCCCCAACACCCCCAGGGGAATCACCTCAAAATCCACCACCCGCCGCGCCAACCCATCCCAAATCGGCTGCACTCCCAACAGGGCCAGGGCTTGGGCAATATCATCCCCCCCAGTGCGCATCGTCGATGTCCCCCACACCGACAGGGCGAGACGGCGCGGATAGTCGCCCTCCTCTTGGGTGTAGCGTTCGATCACCCGTTCAGCGGCGATCCGACCCACCGACCAAGCGGTTTCGGTGGGGATAGCGCGGATGTCCACGGAATAGAAATTGCGGCCCGTGGGAAGGACTTCGGGGCGGCCACGGGTGGGCGCACCACTGGGCCCAGCGGGAATGTATTCACCATTTAACCCCCGCAACAGTTGGCGAATTTCTTGGCGAGTTTGGGCGAGGTTGGGGATGAGGGTGGTGGTGATCCAGTGGAGTTCTTGGGTGGTGGCGGGGCCTAACGCCCTCATCCCCGGCCCTTCTCCCGCAGGAGAAGGGAGTCTTAAGCCCTCGACCGTGGGAGAGGGTTGGGTAAGGGAATGTTCCTTTGCGCCGAATGCCCTCATCCCCGGCCCTTCTCCCGTGGGAGAAGGGAGTCTTAAGCCCTCTCCTGCGGGAGAGGGTTGGGTGAGGGTCGGCATAACCTGGGTTTCGATCAGTTGAATCGCCGTGTGTTCGAGATATTCCACGAGATCACCAACGGTTTTTTGGGGAGATTCAGGAGTAGAAATCGCGGTGCTGTAGTCTTCATTGAGCAGGTCGGGATCGTAGCCCAGATCGGTGGCGATCGCTCGCGTCAGGCCCAAGCGATTAAAGCCGGGAGCGCGGGCGATCGCAATCACCAAATCGCGCCACTGTCGCCCCGTGGGAACCTGGCCGAAAATGTGTAAGCCGTCGCGAATTTGGGCTTCTTTGAGTTCGCATAAATAGCCATCGGCACGGGTAAGAAACGCCGCTAAGGATTGGCGATCGACGGAATCGATGCCTAGATCTTGATTAAAATTGCAGGCTTGGACGGCGGCGGTGATGCGATCGCCGATTAAACCCAACCGCGACGGGTCGAGGGTTTGGGCTTCGTAATATTCATCAATTAACGCCTCAATTTCT
>CAZCWE010000097.1:0-6110 GCA_964502285.1 uncultured Spirulina sp.
CCCCCCGACCGCCCCGCTCCCCGGCTCCACCCAAACCCAGGTCTGGATCAACCTCAACCAGCCCCAGCGATTGCATCGGTGGGCAAATTTGCCCGTCGATGGTGTGGGGTTAATTCGGTCAGAATTGATGATGCTGTCCCTCTTCCTCAGCCACCATGACAGCCCCACGGCTCCCGATCCGGCTGCTATTCAACGCTGGCTCGATCGGCCGGAACCGTTGCTCAAGCAGTGGGTGGCGTGGTTGCGTCCGGTGGTGGCGGCGATGGCACCGCGTCCGGTGTTCTATCGCTCGACGGATTGGCGATCGCTAGAATTTCCCCCCTTACCCCATCTCCCCACGGTGGGCGTGAACCCCTTAATCGGGATGCGTGGCACTGCCGTCTATGCCCACAACAGCCAACTGTTTGACCTGGAACTCCAAGCCCTGCGCACCCTCCAACAGGACTATGGCAATGTGCGGATGATTCTCCCCTTTGTGCGCAGTGTGGCGGAGTTCCAAATGGCCCGCGATCGCCTCGTTAAAGTGGGATTGTGTGACCATCCGCAGTTTGAACTGTGGTTGATGGCCGAAGTGCCGTCGATCCTGTTTCAACTGGCGGACTATCAAGCAGCCGGAGCCCAGGGCGTGGCCATTGGGCCGCGAGATTTGGGGCAGTTGCTCTTGGGGTACGAAGCCGATGCCACAGCCCTCTCGCTACCCTCCATCGCAGACCATCCGGCGGTGTGGAGTGCGATCGAGTCTTCAATTTTGACGGCGAATCGACTCCGGTTGCCGGTGTCTCTTTGTAGCTCCACCCTGGATCTACAGCCACACCAGTTAAAACGCCTGGTCGCGGCAGGGTTGACGGCGATCTCAGTCGAACGAGATGCGATCGCCCCCATCCGCCATCACCTCCTCCGCCTTGAACAAACCCTGCACCATCCGCCGTTTCCCCCCCATTAAGCCCCTATTGACTCAGGGCCCGGAACAACTGCTGCAAACTGCCGAGCACGCCCATTTTTTTCGGCTGCACCGCCCCCGGTTCCGCATTGCCTTGGGCATGGCGGAGGAGAATCCGCTCTAACCCTTCTCCTGCGGGGCGTTGGGGTTCTTCGGCGATCAATTCATAGGCCGCATCGGCCTCGGCCTCGGCTTCGAGCCACACTTGCCACAGGCTGGGAAACTGCCGCAACACAAATCCTCCCTCAAAGGGTCGAATGTAGTAAGCCGTTTCGAGGGCGCTGAGGAAGCGATCGCGCAACTGCCGCGCCGCATAGCCAATCCCCACCGTCGCCACACTCTCAAGCTGAGGAATCAAAATCACCACCGGCTTCCCCTCCGTCGCATTGCAGAGCTTTTCCACCGCTTCCACTTCCACCGACGACGGACAGACGACGAGGTAAATCTCATCGGTCTCGCTGATTTTGGTCGTCACGGGAGTGAAGCGGCTCCCCAGATCATTGACCCGAAAATCGGTTTCGCCCCAATCCCGCCGGGCCAAGGCCGCCGCCCCCGTATCCGCAAACAGCACCTTCAAACCGCTGCCATAGTCGGCAAACAGCTCTGTATATTGGCGGGCGATCGCCTGCGCTTGCAAGGCAATTTCAGGAAAGACTAATTCCACCTGAATACGTTGGCAGCCACTTTCTAGGGCGGTCAGGGTAGCGGCTTTTGACTGTTGAATCGCGTCTTCTAAAGAAGTTGGAATGGTCATGGGATTTAAGAGTTGACGACATTAATCACGGTTTGAATCGGCTTCCATTATCCGGGATCATGCTCTCCCTCAGTACCGGCATCAGAGACTACACCCCTCAGGTGTGGATGCAGCCAACGCTAAATTTTGGCTGTATGTCGGGTTTGCCTGTTGCGTGGTGGCCGATGTGGGGGCAAGGGTAAAACCTGACCTTCACCGGCTGCTTTGGGGGGATGGCCTGCGGCTAAAAATGATCTTTTTGGCTCCGGAGGCGGGTGAATACTTCACGGAAATTGGTGGTCTGCATGGCTTGTTGGAGGTGGGGATCATGCCAACGAAGGAAAAGATTGGTTTGTTTTTCGAGACCAAGCTGGGTGGGGATGGTGGCTTGGTGGCGTTGGCGGCGGGCGATCGCATCATGATAACGGGTCTGACTGGGGGCATCTTCGGGCAAAACGGAGAGGGCAAAGGCGAAGTTGCTCACGGTGTATTCGTGGGCGCACCAGATCCGGGTTGAGTCTGGCAGTTGGCATAACTGTTGCAGCGAGGCGAACAGTTGCGCGGCCGTGCCATCGAAGACCCGACCACAGCCCCCCGCGAAGAGAGTATCGCCACAGAAGAGATCGCCGGGCTCATCGGGGGTCAGCGGCGGGAAGTAGTAGCCAATATGGGCGCGGGTGTGGCCGGGGATGAAAAACACCTCAGCGGTGCGATCGCACACCGTGACGCGATCGCCCCCCTGCAAAAACACCTGCTGCCGGGGAATACGACCGCGATCTTCCGCCCCCCCATACACCACCACATCGGGAAACTGCTGCACGAGGGTCTGATTTCCCCCCACATGATCCCCGTGGTGGTGGGTGTTTAAAATCGCCACCAAGGTGGCATCGTGCGCCTGCAACCAGCGCAACACCGGTTTGGCCTCGGCAGGATCAACCACAGCGGCGGTGCGATCAGCAGGATTGTGCAGGATAAACACATAATTGTCAGACAATACGGAAATTCGTACAATATCCATCACTAGCTCCCACGACAACGTCGCCCCCATTGTAATGACATCGCCTGTCAATCCTGACGATTTACCCCTTGAGCATCAAATTGCCTACTGTTTGGAAACGGGTCAAATTTCTCGCAAAACCTATTTCCAGTTCGTGACTCGCTTCCTGTCCGATACATCGACGACCAGTCAAGAACGTCAAGGGATCAACCAAATCCTGGACAATGTGCAGACCGGACAAATTACGTTCACGGTGTCCTAAGGTTCAGACCGATCTGGAAGCGGTGGGTTCTCTTGCTAAGATGGCGTGATGCTTGATGAGATTCTAGTCTGTGCATTTATCACTATTCTGACCCTGATTTTATGAATCCGATCCTCTCTCTAGCCCCCCAAGCGCATGATGTATCGCTGCGATCGCTGATTGTCCCCCCCCTGCCCCAACCCCGTTACCGTCTGTCGCTGATTATCCCCACGTACCAAGAACGCCAAAACATTCAACCCCTTCTCCACAGACTCACCCAGCTTTTAGACAGAACCTGTCCTGGGCAATACGAGTTAATTGTGGTGGACGACAACAGCCCCGATGGGACGGCGGCGGTGGTGGAATCTCTCCTCGCTGACTATCCAGCGGTGCAACTCATGTGCCGGACAGCAGAACGGGGCTTATCTACGGCGGTGGTTCGCGGTTGGCAACAGGCCCAAGGCGAATATTTGGGCGTTATTGATGCGGATTTACAACATCCCCCGGAAATTCTCCTGGACTTGTATCACGCCATGGAGTCCGGGGCAGATTTAGCCGTGGCGAGTCGCCATGTGCCCGGTGGAGGGGTGAGTGATTGGAATTTGGGGCGGCGGATGTTGTCGCGGGGTGCTCAGGCGTTGGGGTGGTTGATTTTGCCGAGGGTGTTGGGAGCAGTATCAGACCCGTTAAGTGGGTATTTTATGGTGCGCCGGGGAGCGATCGCCTCTCAACTGATGAACCCGGTGGGGTACAAGATTTTGATTGAAGTATTGGCGCGGGGTCGGTGCGATCGGATTCAAGAAGTGAGCTATGTTTTCCAAGAACGCCAAGACGGCGAAAGCAAAGTCACCCATCGCCAATACCTTGAATATCTGCAACACCTGGCCCGCCTCCGCTGGGAACGCTGGCTCAGTCGGTTTCCCGCCAAGTCCGCAAAACGTCCCATTAAATCCAGCTAACTTCGATCCCGTTGATTTTCCCAAGGCGGCTTCGCCCTTTATCGTCCTGTGACCCAAGCCCGTTAGGATTGCAGATCGCGGGGATCGAGGGCATCGCGGAGGCCATCACCAAGGACGTTAAACGCCAAGACGGTCAGGATGATCAGCAGGGCGGGCGACCAGATCAGCCAGGGTTGCAAGACCAAAATTGAGGCATTGGTGGCCAGGGAGAGGAGATTTCCCCAGGATGGATCGGGCTGCTGAATGCCGAGGCCGATCAGACTCAGCACCGACTCCGCCACAATAAAGCTGGGAATGGACAGGGTGGCCGAAATCACCACATAGGTGGCGGTTTGGGGCAGCACATGACGCAGGATGATCGTGAAGGAATTGGCCCCGATCGCCCGGGCCGCATTGACAAAATCCTGCTCTTTCAACGAGAGCACTTGCCCCCGAATCACCCGCGCTAGCCCCGACCAACTGACAAAGGACGTAATCACGACAATTAACAAAAACCGTTGGGTACTACTCAGGCCCGGCGGTAGGATGGCCGCGAGGGCAACGAGGAGGTAAATGGTTGGCACACTCATCAGGACTTCCACGATGCGCATCAAAACAGCATCGAGCCAGCCGCCAAAGTAGCCGGAAATGCCCCCAATCATCAGCCCTAGGGGAAACGAAATCGCAATCCCCACGAGACCAATACTGAGGCTAATCCGCCCGCCGAAGAGCAGGCGACTGAATTGATCGCGTCCCTGTTCGTCGGTGCCGAGGAGGTTGATGCGGCCGGGGCCGGTGGTGCCGAAGAGGTGGCGATCGCTCGTGATCCCCGGCAGCAGATTGTAGGGTTCTCCTTTGACAAAGAGGCGCAGGGGCGAGGGTTGACTGCGATCCACTTCTAAAAGGCGATCGCCCGTTTCGAGATCCGTCGGCCCCTGAGTGGCGGGGTACACATGGGGCCCCAGCCATTGCCCCGCGTCCGTCTGCCAGTGGATTTGCGTCGGCGGCAGGAGCGATCCCCCCACTTGCGAACTGTAGGGATCATAGGGCGCAATGAAGCCCGCCAAGAGCGCACTCAGATAAAAAACGCCCAGAACAATGGCTCCAAAACGAGCCAACTGATTATGCTTAAGTTTGCGCCACCAATCCATAAGTCTGTATTGCGTCAGTAACGTTAGCGTGAAATTGAGTCAATGCGGGACAGTTGCACGGGTTATCCCGTCTTTTAGCGTAACCTCTCCCAGCATGGGTCACTGGAAAAAAGCGCGAAATCATCGCATTCTCCCCCCTCATGCCATCACCCAACGGTTGCGGCCTTGGTGTTTGGCACTGTAGAGGGCGCGATCGGCGGCAATTAAAAAGGCATGGGGCGGCTCATGGGTAGACGGCAACCAGCACACCACCCCCAAGCTGACGGAGACCCATTCCGACACCTCCGACATGGTGTGGGGAATTTGCAAGCGAGCCACCTCTTCGCCAATGCGCCGCGCCACTGTCATCGCCCCCGATGCGGGAGTATCCGGCAAAATAATGGCGAATTCTTCCCCCCCATACCGAGCGACGAGATCCGCCGGTCGCTTGACGGCACGTTCTAAGGCTCGCGAAATTTCGATCAGGCAATCATCGCCCTGTTGATGACCGTAGCAGTCGTTATATTGCTTGAAATAATCCACATCACAGAGGATTAAACTCAACATCACCTCTTCTTTGGCGGCCCGCTGCCACATTTGGTCGAGATATTCATCAAAGTGGCGGCGATTGGCAAGGTGGGTGAGGCCGTCGGAGCTGGCGAGGCGCTGGAGTTCTGCGTTGACTTGGGCGAGTTCGGTGGTGCGCTCGGCGACCCGTTGTTCGAGGGTGTAGGTGTAGTTTTCCTGGGCGGCGTAGAGGCGGGCGTTTTCGAGGGAGATGGCGGCTTGGGAGCAGAGGAGTTGGACGAGTTCGAGGCGGGCGGCACTGAAGGCCCCTGTGGCGAGATTATTTTCGAGGTAGATGATGTTGAGGAGTTTGCCTTGGTGGATTAAGGGAGCGCAGAGCACGGAGCGGGGTTTGTGGTGAATCAGGTAGGGGTCATGGCGTTGGTAAAAGGGGGAGTTGGGGTCGTGGGGGGCTTGGCTGGCGTTGTCGAGCACGATGCTTTTGAGGGTGCGGACGACGTAGACGAGGATCGAGAGGGGAAGGCGGCCGTCGGGGGTGATGACGGGCAGCGCCTCGGCCATGACCTGCCGCCCTACATCCACGGCGATGCCCAGTGAGCAGAG
>CAZCWE010000097.1:6120-10906 GCA_964502285.1 uncultured Spirulina sp.
GATGCGCCATTGCCCTTTTTCTTCGCTGAGGAGATAGGCGCGTTGAGCGCCGGTGTTTTCGAGGAGGGTTTGCATGAGGCGGGTGAGGAGGCGATCGAGGCGGATTTCACGGGAGAGGGCTTGGGAGGATTTGATCACGGTGGCGAGATCAATTTCGCTGCTGATGTGGTTGCTGGTGATGGTGGAGGGGAGGTGTTTGGTTTTGGGGGCGTAGGTGGTGAGGAGGGTGGGATAGGTGCGATCGAGGTGGTTGACTTTGGCGATCGCCCCCCATTGCTGATAGGTGTAGCGGGCTTCTTGGAGGTAGGTTTTGGCGATTAGGGGTTTGCGATCGTCGAGGTAGAACCGGGCGGCGCGTTCGTAGATCAAGGCGATTTCGCTGCGGTAGCCCTGGCCTGTGGCGAGGGTAATGGCGCGATCGTACTGCTCGATGGCCTCGGCGGTTTGACCGAGATGGCGCGATCGCTCCGCCTGCACCAAGGCCAGCCGATGGCCATAGACCGCCGGGCCGGTTTTGGCCCATCGCCGCAGTTGGGTTTCGTGGCGCTGGGCCCGTTGCCAGAAGGATTGTAAATGAGGTGCCATTCCCGTTTTCAAGGTCGCCAAGGCAATCAAGGCATCATAGAAATACCACAAACCTTGCCCGATCGTACCCTGGACAACCCGTTGATATTGTTCTGCCCGTTGGGCATGGAGTCGCGCCGTTTTCAGGTCATCAAACCAATAGCACAACACCATTTTGTTAAAGGCATACCAAAATTGACCCGTTTGATCCGGCAGCCTCAGTTTGGCCGAGGGGAGTTGGGTGGCATGGGGGACAAGGGCATCGTACAGTTGGGTGTCGTGGGACAGGGTGGTGGGTTCGTTGAGGTCGTCGGCGTTACTTAAGGTTTCGATGCTAGCGAGGTTGAGGCGAAGGTGAGCGATCGCGCTATCCGTTAGGGTTTGACGGCTATAGTCGATGACTTGGTGCAGCTCCTCGGCCAGGGTGGGGAGGTCTTCGAGTCCTAAATAGTAGCGGTGGCGATAGCGGGTCAATAATGAGGCCGTCGCTGCGGTGAGATCCCCCACATCTAACGCCGTTTGATGAGCCGTTTTCAGGCCGTTAATCAGGGCAACACTGGGAAGATGCCAATGGCGTAAGTAGGCACAATCCAGCCAGAGGAGATGGCCTTGGACGGCGGGATAGGCCAGCCGATCGACAATGGCCATGGCCAATTGACTGAGGGATTGAGCGAGCTTGGGTTGACGTAACCCGGTTCCTAACCAGACGGCAAAATGGGCATAGCCCACCGCTGAATCGGGGCTATAGCCGTAGCGGAGGGAGGCCCGCACCTGTTGCAGGCTGAGGAGATGGTAGAGATTTTGATTGGTGATGGCAAGGGCGGGGAGGGTGGTGGTGATCAGGGCTAAGGCGGCGGCGATGCGAGGATTGGCGAGGGCGGGGCGTGTTCTTAAAGCGGCGATCGAAGCGCGACGTAACTGGATGACCGTCCACCCCAAGGCCCACCACAATTGGAGACGGTGGGGCGATCGCGGATGATGAATATCCAAGCGCCGCAACACGTTCAAGAGGGTGTCAATGGCCTCGCTGAGGTGGCCACGGGTAATGTGGGCCCGGATTTGGATGTCGTAGGCGGGGACTTGATCTAAAACATGGTGACTATGGAGCAACAGGGTTTGCACATAGTCTTGCATCACGTCGTATTGTCCCAAGCTGTAAGCATTGGCGGCCCCGTGGGTATACAGATGGCGGGTGAGATCGTACTGACTTAGCCAACGGTTGGGAGCCAGGAGCTGGATGCCCATTTGGCAATAACTGAGGGCGGCGGCGTAGGCGGTGGAGGCTTGGGCCTGTTGGGCGGCTTTCAGGTTGAGTTCCGCGCCTTGCTGGCGCATGGAGGTGGTGCTGAGGATGGGATAGCCCAAGTTGCAATGGTCTGCCACCATGAAGACTTCCCGTTGCAGCTCGGCGGGGGTGAGGGTTTTGAGCAAGAGCCGGGCGATTTTGTAGTGGGCTTTGACGCGCTCATGGGTGGCGAGGAGTTCGTAGGCGGCTTGCTGGATGCGATCGTGGCGGAAGCGGCAATGGTCGCTGGAGTGGTGGGTACCTTCGGGAGTATGGGGCAGGAGGAGGGTGTGGGCGATCGCCGGGGCAAGGGTTTTTTGCAGTTCCGGCAGGGGGTGTTCCAGGACTTGGGCGAGGCGATTAATCTCGATGGTGTTGCCGAAGCAGGCGGCGTAGCGGAGGGCGCGTTGGGTGGGGGGGGGTAGGGTTTGAATGGTGGCGATCATCAGTTCGACCACGTTGGCGGTGCTGGCTTGGCTGGCGATCGCATCGAGATCCCACGTCCATGCCTGTTGATCCCGATCAAAGGCGATCGCCCCTTGGCGCACCACGGTCATTAAAAATTCACGGGTAAAAAATGGATTTCCCCCGGTCTTGGTCTGAATCACCGCTGCGAGGGGAGCCACGCAGGCCGCATCCTGGGCGAGGGTGGTGGCAATCCAGTCGGTGATCGCCAGGGTGGGCAAGGGGTCAAGGGAGAGGACATCAATGAGCAAACCTTGCTGTTGGAGATCGCTGAGGGTGCTGATCAGGGGATGGGTGGGGCTGAGGTCATGATCGCGGTAGGCTCCGATGACGAGGAGCGATCGCTGTTGCGGATCGTTCAGGAGCACCGTCAGCAGTTGGAGGGTAGCACTATCGGCCCAATGCAGATCGTCGAGAAACATCACCAAGGGACGGTCTGGGGCACAAAATACCGCGAGAAAGTGCCGCACGAGGCGATGAAAGCGGTGTTGGGCTTCGGCTAAACCCAGGGGCACAACCTCAGGTTGCGGCCCCAGAATCAGGGCTAAGTCAGGGATCAGGTCAATCAACACCTGGCCATTTTTGCCGAGGGCGGCCTGGAGTTGCGATCGCCACCCTTGCAGGCTCGTCTCCGACTCCGTTAAGAGTTTGCGCACCAGTTGCCGCAACGCCTGCACGATCACATCGTAGGGGCGCGTGCGTTGCAGTTGATCACATTTCCCCGTCACCAAAATCCCCCGCGCCAGGGTGATCGGGGTATAAAGCTCCTGCACCAGAGCCGTTTTTCCCACCCCCGCCCCGCCGCTGATCGTCACCAGGGCCACCGGCAAGGCTTGACTCACCACCGCCGCAAAGGCCTGTTCTAAGGTGGCGATCGCCGTCTCCCGCCCAAACAACGTCGCCGGTAATTGAAACTGATCAAAATGATCCTGTGCCCCCAAGGGAAAGGCGGCAATGGTCTGCTCCCGCTGCCAAGCTTCAGTACAGTGCTCCAAATCCCGGAGCAACCCACTGGCGGTTTGATAGCGGTCAGTGACCGACTTGGCCATCAATTTCATGACAATCTCCGAGAGCGGCTCCGGAATGCGGCCATCAAGGTGGTGAGGCGGCGGCGGCGTGCGGGCAATATGGCAATGGAGCAACTCCAACATATCCTTGGTGGGGAAGGGTAATTGTCGGGTCAAGAGATGGTACAGCGTCGCGCCGAGGGAATAGAGATCGGTGCGGAAATCCAAATGGCAATTGAGTCGCCCCGTTTGCTCCGGGGAAATATAGGCTAATGTGCCAGCGATCGTTGCGGGGGAATTGAGAGACGGTAACCCCACTTGCCACCGTTCGGCCAGGCCAAAATCAATGATTTTGACTTGGCCCGTTTCCACGTTGTAGATGATATTGCTGGGGTTAATGTCTTTGTGGATAATCCCGGCGCTGTGGATGTCGTGAAGGGTGGCGGTGACAGTAATGGCAATCTTTAACACGTCACCGAGGGGAATCGGGTGCTGGGCAAGATACTCGGTTAAAGACTGGCCGCCAATATCTTCAAAGCAAATGAAAAGGCGATGTTGATAGGGCTGAATATTGTAGGCACGAATCACACCGGCACTGGTGAGACTGTTGGTGATTTCGTATTCCTGGCGATAGTGATTGAGTTGTTGAGGGGTGGGGTAGTCTTGTTTGAGGAGCTTCAACACCATGGGGACTCGTGGCGAGCCGGGGGTGGACTTGTTTTCCCACAACACTCGATAGATGAGGGATTGCTGACTTTCGTAAATGAGCTGACGCAGCAGAAAACCAGGGTGATCAAACATGAGCGTGGTGACGGAAAAACACCGCAGCACGTGGGCTGTCGGGGGGCCAAATTGGACACCGAACTCGCCCACAGTGCTGGATGCTATGGCATCTTACAACGTCAAGACGGCAAGAACCGTATCCGGAGATAAATGTTGCAACTGGAAACCAACATTCTGGCAAACTCGTTGCATACCCGTGTTTTCAGGTAGGATGTTGGCTGTGAGTTGGGTGAAGTTCCGATCGCGCCCAATGGCTACTAAACGTTGCAGCAGCTCTGTGCCAAGGCCCTGATTTTGACAGCGATCGCTAATGATCATCGCAAATTCAGCTTCATTCACCCCATGCAATTGGCTAATGCGGGCAACTCCCAAAAACTGATGTTCGCCGGTTTCGGGGTCTTTATAGTCTGCCACAAGGGCAATTTCGCGATCGTAGTCAATAAAACAGATCCGCGAGAGGCGATCGTGGGCAACCCGACTTTTAAACGACATCAGATGGAAATAGCGCAGGTAGATGCTTTCCTCCGACAGCGGCTCGTGAAACTTCACCACGAGGGGCTCATCTTCAGGGCGAATCGGCCGAATCACCACATTCGTCCCATCCTTGAGAGTCCACGGCGCCACATAATTGAGGGGATAGGGGCAAATGGCTGGTTTGGGTAAGTCGGCTTCGGGGGTTTCT
>CAZCWE010000097.1:10965-11417 GCA_964502285.1 uncultured Spirulina sp.
CAACACCACCCGCGCATCAAGGGCCACGAGGCGATCGCTCCCCACCAGCAGCGGGTTAATATCCAGCTCCTTAATCCAAGCCTGTTCGACGACCAACTGACTAAAGCGCACCAGCAACTGTTCGAGCATATCCAGATTGACCGCCGCTTGACCCCGCACCCCCTGCAAGGCAGTGTAGATCTTGGTTTGCTCGATCATCCGACGGGCCAGAGTGGTATTCAGGGGCGGCAGGCCCAAGGCGCGATCCTTAAACACTTCCACCAGCGATCCCCCCGTACCAAACAACAGCACCGGCCCAAACTGAGCGTCCAAGCTGCTGCCGATGATTAATTCATAATCCCCTTGGGTTGTTTGCAGCATCGGCTGCACCGTCACCCCCTGGAAATGTTCGGCTCCCACTTTTTCGGTGACCGATTCTTGAATGCCGTGATAGGCTCCCCGCACCGTGTCCG
>CAZCWE010000098.1:0-4355 GCA_964502285.1 uncultured Spirulina sp.
GAAAACCTAACAAAAACCCGCGATCTCCTTCTCCCGCGTCTAATTTCCGGCAAACTCTCCGTCGAACACCTCGACATCCAAACCCCACCTAGCATGACCCCGTAAACCCATGCCCAGCTACATCACCGAAAACGACATCGAACAAGCCACCCTCGATCGCCTCCGCGACCTTGGCTACCACACCCTCAACTGCTACACCCCCAAACCCGACAACCCCAACGACCAATCCAACCGCACCGACAAACGCCACGTCATCTTACGCGATCGCCTCAAAACCGCCGCGATCCGCCTCAATCCAGACATCCCCGAAAGTGCGATCGACACCGCCCTAAAACAACTCCCCGACACCCCCCCGATCCAAGACCCCACCGACACCAACCGCGAAATGTATCGCCACATCCGCGACGGCATCGCGATCGAATACAAAGACCCCAAAACCCGCAAAACCAAACGCGATCGCGTTAGGATTATCGACTTTGATAACCCCCAGAATAACCAATATCTCGCCGTCTCCCAACTCTGGATTAAAACCACCAACCCCACCCCCAGAGCCACCTACCGCCGCCCCGATATCTTGATCTATATCAACGGCCTGCCCCTCGTCTTTATTGAACTCAAAAACGCCACCGCCAAAATTCGCACCGCCTACGACGACAACCTCAACAACTATAAACACGACATCCCCCAGCTTTTTCTCACCAATGCCCTCTGTGTCCTGAGTAATGCGATCGATGCCCGCATCGGCAGCATCACCGCCACATGGGACTACTTCTTTCAATGGTTGCGCCCCGACGACGAAACCGAAAAAATTGATCGCGATCAAATTCGCCACAGTCAAACCAGCCTAGAACGCCTCATCCATGGCCTCCTCACCCCCGCCAAACTCCTCGACTACCTCGAAAACTTCATCATCTATGACAGAGAAACCACCAAAATCATCGCCCAAAATCATCAATTTATTGGCGTTAATAAAAGCTTTGAAGCCTTCCAAACCCGCGACCAACGGGGCGGTAAATTGGGCGTGTTTTGGCATACCCAAGGCTCCGGAAAAAGCTACTCGATGATCTTCTATGCTCGTAAGATTCTACGCAAATGCACCGGAAACTATACCTTTGTGATTGTCACCGATCGCGATGACCTCGATCGGCAAATTTATAAAACCTTCCTCAACACCCAAACCGTTAACAAAGGCGACACCGCCCAACCCAAAAACAGCGAACAACTCCGCACATTTTTAGGCGAGAACAAACGCCTGATCTTCACCCTGATTCATAAATTTGGCTACGACAAAGGCAAAAAATACCCGATCCTCTCCGAGCGTGACGACATTATCGTCATTGTCGATGAAGCCCACCGCTCCCAATACAAAACCCTCGCCGAAAATATGCGGGCAGGCTTGCCCAATGCTCAATATCTCGCCTTTACGGGAACGCCATTACTAGGGCGCGATCGGAAAACAAACGAGTGGTTTGGGGATTATGTTTCTGAATATAATTTCAGCCAATCCATCGACGACGGCGCAACCGTGCCGCTGTTTTATAACAAGCGCGTCCCCCAAGTCCTCAACCAAAACGACGACCTCGGCGACGAATTTTATGAAATCCTCGAAGACGACAATATCGATGAAGCCCAACAGGAAAAACTAGAACGTAGTTTTGCTCGCCTATCAACCATCATTGAACGGGGCGATCGCCTCGAAACGATCGCCAAAGATATCGTCTATCACTTTCCGCGTCGGGGCTACCTCGGTAAAGGGATGGTGATTTCTGTCGATAAATTCACCGCCGTCAAAATGTATGACACAGTACAGCGGCTCTGGAAAGACGAGATCAAAAAACTACGCGGTGAAATCAAAGCCAGCCCCGACGACCTCCAAAAAGCACGGCTCAAAAAACGCCTCGACTATCTGCGATCGGTGGAAATGGCCGTCATCGTCAGTGCAGAAAACGGCGAAGATGAAAAATTCGCCGCCAAAGGTTTGGATATTCGCCCCCACCGCGATCGGATGCTCAAAAACGATCTGGAAACCCAGTTTAAAGACCCCAACCATCCGCTGCAACTGGTGTTTGTCTGCGCCATGTGGCTCACGGGTTTTGATGCGCCCACGGTTTCGACCCTGTACCTCGATAAACCCCAAAAAGACCACACGCTCATGCAGACGATCGCCCGCGCCAACCGCGTCACCGCCCACCGCATCAACGGCATCGAAAAGAAAAACGGCGAAATCATCGACTATTACGGCGTGGTTGAACGGTTGAAAAAAGCCCTCAAGGACTATGGACGCGGGAGCGATGGCCTGGATGATCCGCCCGTTAAAGAGAAAGAGGAGTTGTTTGTTTTGCTCGATGACGCGATCGCCCAGGGGCGCGACTTTTGCCGCGATCGGGGCATCGAAATTGAGGCAGCGATCGCGGCCGACGATGTCTTTAAAAATCTTGACCTGTTCAAAGGCTGGGCGGATCGGTTGCTGCGTCCAGACGAGTGGCGGCGATCGTTCAATGTCTTTGAAAACACAATTACGGCACTGTATGAAGCCTGTAAACCGGAAATTCTAGGGGAGCCGGTTGTGAAAACTGTGGCGCTATTTCAATACTTGCGGGGCGCGATCGACTCCCTCACCGAGCGGCAAGACATCACCGCCACGACCCAGAAAATTAACGAACTGCTTGACCAAAGTGTTGTTGTCGATGCGGCACAGTTTGGTCAGATCAAAGCCTCCACGGTCAGTTATCAAATCATGCCCCAGGGCGATTCGTGGGATCTGAGTCAAATCGACTTTGATCAGCTTCAGCAGGAATTTCGCCAAGCTCCCTATAAAAACATCGAAATTACCGACCTCCGCGCCTTTCTCGAACAAAAACTCACCACAATGTTGAACCAGAACCGGACAAGGCGCGACTTTGCCGATCGGCTTCAGGCCATCATCGAGAACTACAACGCCCAAAGCAGCACCGTCGATGCTAACTTCGCCGAACTCGTCCAGTTCGCCCAAGCCCTCCGCGATGAAGAAGAACGCCACATTCGCCTCGGCCTCACTGAAGATGAACTGGAAATCTACGATCTGCTCTGCAAAGATAAAATGACCCAAGCTGAGGAAAAAAAGGTACGACTCGCGGCCAAAGCCCTCCTCCAACGCTTAACGGAAGAACACCCGAAAGTCCTCGTACAAGACTGGTACAAAGACAGCCAAACCCGCGGCCAAGTGCGCGATGAAGTCAGCACCGTACTGGATGAATACCTGCCGGAAGAGGGCTATGACAAGGTTCTCTTTAGCGAGAAGCGCGATAAGATTTTCGATCTCACCCTCGACCTCGCGATTAATCGCCAGAAATGGGCGGCCTAATCCCCCCCCAAAGCAAAACTCCCTGCCGAGGCGAGGGAGGAGAAGAAACTTCAGGGTGTATGTCTTGAATAGGTCTACGCGCTGCCGGGGGCGGATTCCGGATTGACGGGCGATCAATTAGCGCACCCTGAGCTTGTCGAAGGGTAAGCGGCCGGGCTATCTCCTACGGAGACGCTGCGCGAACGAAGACCCTCAGCCCTCGATTGTCTTATCTGAATCAAAAGAGAACTGTAGATATCCTAAGCCGCAATACCACTGCTTTGGCTAGAAATGCCAAAGCCAGGGGCTGAGTCCCCTGGCTCTGGGACAAGATAGGTCAGACAGGGTTAACGGGTGGGTTCTGCGGGTTGTTGTTGCAGTTTCGGGAGGCCCGTGATTGCGTTGTAGAGCCGCTCTGCGAGGGTTTGGTGAGCCACCGCTGTTAGATGGACTGTGTCTTGAAACGCTCCCAGATTCGCCATTGAATCAAAGAGATCGTAGTAATTGAATACGCTGATATTGTTGGGATAGGCGGATTCTAGGGACTTGTTCGCTGCATCGAGTTGTTGATAGGCAGCGGCAATCGTCGCCTCGTAATTCGCATCTAAATTTTGGGTGATGCGGGTGGTTTCGACGTTCTCATTGCGTTTTTCTGGGGAGATGCCGGTCACTTCCGGTTGTAGTGCCACCACGAGGGGCACTCGCGCCCCTGCACAGAGTTGCACCATCTGTTTGATGTGGGTGCGGTAGCGTTCGACCCGTTGATCTAATTCGTCGGTGTCGCCTGGATCGGGAAGATAGGCGGCAAAGGAGTCTCCGCCTTGGCGCACGGGTAAGCTACTCTCGGCAAGGTCGGGATAGGGGTTGAAGAAATAGTATTGCAGCACCTTTGCGAAGGTGGTGTTTTGAATGAAGCTGCGCACGGGTTGGGTGATAAAGAGGCCAAAATGGCGCACGGGTCGGGTCAGGAGGCCGTTCCGCCCTCGGGGCTGAAAAGCTTGAAGGTACGCTCGACCGCGCTATCCTCCACCAG
>CAZCWE010000098.1:4365-5176 GCA_964502285.1 uncultured Spirulina sp.
AGGAGGTCGTTCCGCACGGGGATGCCGACGCTGTCTTCGCTAGATGCGAGCATCAGGTCGTCGTAGCCGTTCAAGACGACGATCACATCGGGTTGATAGGGGAGAATTTTGAGGGCTAGTTGGGCTAATTGATTGCCGGAGGCGTAGCCGGGGACGGCGGCGTTGATGATGCGATAGTTACCGGGGCGAATGCGGGGGGGGAGTTTGGCGATCGCTTGACGCTGTTCGACGGTGAAGGGGAGGGTGGCGGGTTGATATTTTTCGGGCGATCGCTGTTGTTGTTCGAGGCGTTCTCTGAGGCGGCCTTCTAATTTTTCACTCACGAGGGCGGCGGGGTCGCCGAGACCCTGACCAAAGGCCGCCGAACTGCCCAACAGAAAGATGCGAATTTCACCCTGGGGTTTTTCGAGGGGGACGGGCTCGGCATCACGAAAGCCCTGGGGGTTAATCGTCCAGATATCGGTGCTTTGGTCGGGCACAAGCTCATAGCCGACGGCAATACTCGACTCGGCTTTGAGTTTGCCCGCCTGGGGTATGCCAGTGAGGGATTCGCCGTCTTTGGAGATAAAGTTCAGGCGGTCAATGTTGCTGTTGGCGTTGGGGCCGGTGTCGTTGATGCGATCGCTGTTCCCCATTACTAAAACGAGAGCTTTCGCACCCAATTCCAAGCCCACCAACACGACGATGAGCCACAGCACGCAGAGCGTGACGTTAACGAGCGCGAACTCGCGTGTTCCGAGCCCCAGCCACCCCGCGCCCGCAATGATAACAACCGCATGCGCAAGGTCGCCAAGACGTGTGAAGACCGTGT
>CAZCWE010000098.1:5186-7927 GCA_964502285.1 uncultured Spirulina sp.
AGCCCACCAACACGACGATGAGCCACAGCACCGTAGGCCAAAACTTAAACTTATTTTTTTTTCTGCGCAGAGTGTAAGGATTACGGTAGGTTCGGAACATAGGGAGAACTTGCCTCAACAGCACTAGGAATCTCGCAGAATACGTTAGCACAAAAGCACGTCTAGACCTATGATAGGGGGCGAGTGTTCAGAAGATGAGAATGATACTGCACCGCCCATGGTCATCGATCGAGAGGAAGCCATGACAAAACCCTATCGATTGTTATTTGTCTGCCTCGGTAATATTTGCCGCTCCCCATCGGCAGAGAACATCATGCAGCATTTAATCGCAGAAGCAGGCTTATCCGATCGCATTCTCTGTGATTCGGCCGGCACATCCAGTTATCACGTTGGGTCATCCCCCGATCGCCGGATGCGGGCGGCAGCCTCTCAACGGGGCATTACGCTCCAAGGCTCGGCGCGTCAGTTCACCACGGAAGATTTTGCCGCTTTCGATCTGATCTTGGCGATGGACGAAGACAATTACCGCAATATTCTCGCCATGGATCGCCACGATCGCTACGGCGACAAAGTACGCCTGATGTGCGACTATGCGACCCAGCATCGCGATCGCGAAGTTCCCGATCCCTACTACGGCGGCCCCGACGGGTTTAACTACGTGATTGATCTCCTGATGGATGCTTGTCAGGGGTTGCTCACCCAGATTCAACAGTCCGCCGAGTTTACAGCCTAACCCGGCTCACCCCTAGGAAATCAGGTGATGCTCCACGGCAAAGCGGGACAGGTTCGCCCGGTTATTCGTTTCGGTTTTTCGCAGCAGGTTGCTGACGTATTTTTCAATGGTGCGGGGGCTGAGATGGAGACGAACGCCAATATCAATATTAGAGAGTCCATGGGCGAGCAGTTCTAAGACTTGCTGTTCGCGCTCGGTGAGGTTGTCGAGGTTGAAGCGGGTCATGCTGTTGGCTTCTGCGTGACCGGTTGCTGTGGCCTCGGCTGCGCCGCCCTCGTCTGGCCGAGCGAAGCGGACTTCATTTTGGATGATTTGCGATCGCTCCAATAAATTCCGCACCACCGCCAACAACTCATCCATTTCAAAGGGCTTCGGTAAATAGGCATCACACCCCACCCGATAGCCCTGAATCCGATCCTGGGTTTCGTTGCACTCCGTTAAAAAGATCACCGGAATCAGGCGATATTCAGGGCGTTGACGGACTTTTTTGATGAACTCATAGCCATTGAGTCGCGGCATTCTAATATCAGCCACAATCAGATGAGGATGGTAGGTGTTCACATTTTCGAGGGCCTGTTGGCCGTCAGAGGCAGAGATCGCACTGTAGCCCCCAAATTCTAGGGAATCACAAATGGCTTGGCGAATCCCCGGATTATCATCAGCGACAAGGATGAACAGTGGCATGGAATCACCTCAGAGGACAGTGGAGTTTACGCTAACCACGCCACCTTTAACGTTTGCGGTTCACCAAAACTGCCGCTAATCGACAAGCCTCGATGATTCGCCGCTAAATGGCGCAGAATCTTATAGATGGTCTCGATTTGGTCGGGTTGATTGATGGCGGCGGCCAGGTCTGCGATCGCCAGCGGTTCCGAGGCCCCTTGCACCGCCTGCACAATTTGGTTTTGCAAACTCAACACCGAGGCCGCTGCCTTTTTACCCGCTTCGACCCCCGGCTGATGGTACGCATTCACATTCACCAAACTGGCATACAGCCCCACCGCCCGCTCATACAGCGCAATCAACGCCCCGACTGTCGTTTCCGTCACCGTCGTAATCGTGAGGGTAATCGAATCGCGCTGATTATCATAGAGGGCTTGGCGCGTCCCTTGGAGTAAACCGGAAAGATAGTCTCCGGTGGTAATGCCCGGCTCCACTTCGATGGCGTTGGGGTTGCCATCGTCGAGAACCTCAATGAAGGTGGCGAAAAAGTTCGGAACCCCTTCGCGGAGTTGCTGCACATAGGCATGCTGATCCGTTGACCCTTTATTACCGTACACCGCAATCCCTTGATAAACGGTCTTGCCGTCGAGATCCTGCTCTTTGCCGAGGGATTCCATCACCAGTTGCTGCAAGTAGCGGCTAAAGAGGGCGAGGCTGTCTTTGTAGGGCAGGATCACCATGTCTTTGGAGCCTTTGCCGTTGCCGGCGAAATACCAGGCGAGGGCGAGAAGGGCGGCGGGGTTTTGGTTGAGGTCGGGGATACGGGTGGCCTCGTCCATGGTTTTCGCCCCGGCCAGCATGGCGTGGATGTCGATGCCTTGAAGAGCAGCGGCCACGAGGCCCACGGCGGACATTTCCGAGGTACGCCCTCCGACCCAATCGTGCATCGGGAAGGTGGTGAGCCAGTGGTTTTGGTGGGCGATCGCTTCTAATTTCGACCCCATCCCCGTAATTGCGACGGCGTAGTCGGGAAAGTTCAAGCCCTTGGCTGTGTAAACGGCTTCGATTTCCACCATGCCGTTACGGGTTTCGGGCGTGCCGCCGGATTTGGAGATGACGAGGACGAGGGTGCTCGAAAGGCGATCGCCAATGTCCGCCAAGGTGCGGGCAATGCCAGCGGGGTCGGTGTTGTCGATGAAGTGGAGGTTGAGCGGCGCATCCACCGGGGCCAGGGCTTGGGACACAAACTGTGGCCCCAGGGCCGAGCCGCCAATGCCAATCGAGAGAATATCGGTGAAGCGGGGAGCATTGGGGGGCTTAACAGCGCCGCTGTGGACTTTAGCCG
>CAZCWE010000098.1:7984-11370 GCA_964502285.1 uncultured Spirulina sp.
CACCATCCGATCTTCGTCGGGGTTAGCGATCGCGCCCGCCTCTAGCTCCTGCATCGCAGTAAACGCCTGATCGAACTTCGGGCGCATTGCTTTGAGAAAAAACTCATCAAAGCGCATCCGACTAATATCGAGATACAAGCCGAGGTCGGCGTGAACATACAACCAATCTTGATAACGTTGCCACAGCACAGCCGAATCCATAATTACCTTACTTTCTCTCGTCCTTTCACAAGTTTAAGCCAATGCAGGCGATCCCCATGCATCAACGTTGTGAATCTGATTGAACCCGATTGTCGGAGGGGTTGTCTGTAGGGGATGGATCAAAATCGCCGGGTTTTTTCGATGCCATAAAAGACCCCTGCCCCGATACTCAGCAACAGCAACAGCCAAATGATGCCGCCGGGCACAAAGGACAGCACACCCAAGCCGCGCAACCCATAGACGGCAACGGTCAGCCCTAATACCGTGAACAGGAGCGTGGTGGCGATTTCTTCAGAACGGGGAGTTATCATTTCATCAAAGCCCTCAACGATAGTCCTGGCCTTGACTGTAGCGTATTCAAGCCCTGGATACACTGCACCACTGTAACGGACAACGGGGAAAAAATTAACCAATATTTACCGAAGCAGCGATCGCGCCTTTTTTCTGTGGCTGTTTGGAATGGCTGCGATCGCACCTCCGTTTTGGCGCAAAATCCTGAAGTCCCCATGAGGCAAGATCTTCGGTGCGATCGCCCCGCGCCTGCTCTGGGAATGGATTTGAGTACTTTTACTTTAAACAACAATCCGATAGATTTAAGATTTCGCTATTTTGCTATTGTTTTTATTTATCTTAAAACAGTACACAAAATAGTCAAAAATCAAATTAATCAGAGTCTCAAGTGATTTAAACACCAGAATTTGAAATGAAGCCATTTTAATCAAGCTCAGGCGCAAATACGCCCATTTTCAAAATCGAACCCCCTTTAAACTCCCCGTCACTTCGTCAATAATGCGAAACAGCAGCGCGAATGCTGTGGCAGCTCGCTCACATTCCCGCATCATTCAACCCCAGAGGAGAAACCCATGAGACTATCGGTATACGGCAAAGGCGGCATCGGCAAATCCACCACCAGTTGCAACATCTCCGTCGCCCTCGCCAAACGCGGCAAAAAAGTCTTACAAATCGGCTGTGACCCCAAACACGACAGCACTTTCACCCTCACCGGGTTTCTCATCCCCACGATCATCGACACCCTCCAAGAAAAAGACTTCCACTACGAAGACATCTGGCCCGAAGATGTGATCTACAAAGGCTACGGCGGTGTGGACTGCGTTGAAGCAGGCGGCCCCCCAGCCGGTGCAGGCTGCGGCGGCTACGTCGTCGGCGAAACCGTCAAACTCCTCAAAGAACTCAACGCCTTTGATGAATACGATGTGATTCTCTTCGACGTGTTGGGTGACGTGGTTTGCGGTGGATTTGCCGCGCCGCTGAACTATTCCGACTATTGCATGATCGTCACCGATAACGGTTTCGATGCTCTGTTTGCCGCCAACCGGATCGCCGCCTCTGTCCGGGAAAAAGCCCGCACCCACCCCCTCCGCCTCGCGGGATTGATCGGCAATCGCACCTCCAAGCGCGACCTGATTGAAAAATATATCGAAGCTGTGCCGATGCCCGTCCTTGAGGTGTTGCCCCTGATTGAAGACATCCGCGTGTCCCGTGTCAAAGGCAAGACCTTGTTTGAAATGGCCGAGCGCGATCCCTCGCTGAACTATGTCTGCGATTACTACCTCAGTATCGCTGACCAAATCCTCGCCAACCCCGAAGGCGTTGTGCCCAACGATGCCCAAGATCGCGACCTCTTCTCGCTCTTGTCGGATTACTACCTCAACCCGCCCGCCGATGCACCGAAGCAATCCGCTGATTCGGAACTGGATTTGATGATGGTTTAATTGCCCTCACCCCTGGCCCCTCTCCCACCGGGAGAGGGGGACTGGACATACAGAATTTTTAACCGCCCTGATTGACATTTATTTAAAGGAGTTAACCCGCATGACCGTTGCTCAAGACCAACCCAACGCGCTGAATTTTGAATGCGAAACGGGAAATTATCACACCTTTTGCCCGATTAGCTGTGTGTCCTGGTTGTACCAAAAGATTGAAGATAGTTTCTTTTTGGTGATTGGGACGAAAACCTGTGGGTATTTTCTGCAAAATGCGATGGGGGTGATGATTTTCGCCGAGCCACGCTATGCGATGGCGGAGTTGGAAGAGGCGGATATTTCGGCGCAACTGAATGATTATGAAGAATTGAAGCGACTGTGCGAGCAGATTAAGCGCGATCGCAACCCCAGCGTCATCGTCTGGATCGGCACCTGCACCACGGAAATCATCAAGATGGACATGGAAGGCATCGCCCCCAAACTCGAAGCCGAACTGGGGATTCCCATCGTCGTCGCCCGTGCCAATGGCCTAGACTACGCCTTCACCCAAGGCGAAGACACCGTCCTCGCTGCCATGGCCCAACGCTGCCCCACGTCTGCCCAAGTGAAAAGCGAAGATAAAGAAGACCGGAATGCGATCGCGAAACTCCTCAACTTTGGTCGCCAAAAAGAAGAAGTCAGCCAAACGAATTCAGAATACGCCGATCATCCGCCCCTCGTCCTCTTCGGTTCCCTCCCCGATCCCGTGGTCACGAACCTCACCCTCGAACTGAAAAAACAAGGCGTTCAAGTCTCCGGCTGGCTCCCCGCCAAACGCTACACTGAACTACCGGTGATCGAAGAAGGCTACTACACCTGCGGTGTGAATCCCTTCCTCTCCCGCACCGCCACCACCCTGATGCGTCGCCGCAAAACCAAACTCATCGGCGCACCGTTCCCCATCGGCCCCGACGGCACAAGGGCATGGATCGAAAAAATCTGCTCCGTGTTCAACATTGAACCCCAAGGATTAGACGAACGGGAAGCGAAAATCTGGGCTGGTCTTGAAGACTATATGAAACTCGTGCGCGGCAAATCTGTGTTTTTCATGGGGGATAACCTCTTGGAAGTGTCTTTGGCGCGGTTCCTGATCCGCTGCGGCATGACCTGCCCGGAAATTGGCATTCCCTACATGGACAAACGCTACCAAAAAGCGGAATTGGATTTCTTGGTGAAAACCTGCTCCGACATGGGTGTGCCGATGCCCCGGATTGTGGAAAAACCCGATAATTACAACCAACTGCAACGGATTAACGACCTCCAACCGGATTTGGTAATTACCGGCATGGCCCACGCCAACCCCCTCGAAGCGCGAGGGATTAACACCAAGTGGTCGGTGGAGTTCACCTTCGCACAGATCCACGGCTTCACCAATGCCCGCGACATTCTCGAACTCGCCACCCGTCCCCTACGCCGGAACAC
>CAZCWE010000099.1:0-6310 GCA_964502285.1 uncultured Spirulina sp.
CAACAGGGAATGGTCGGGCAGTTTATCGAGCAGGAGGCGGATGGCCGGTTCGCTGCATTGCTCGGCGGCGGCGTAGAGTTGCGATCGCCACTCCGCTGGCATCAGATCGAGCATCGCCGGGTTGAGATCCCCTAGGGCGGGCCGAGTTTGCTCCTCTGTGGGGTTGAGGTATTCGTAGGTGAGGTCTAGGGTTTCGCCAATGACCTGGAGCAACTGTTGACCGTTGACGGGTTTGCTAAAAAAGGCTGTGCAGCCCGCGTCTAAGGCCCGTTGGCGATCGCTGTCAAAGGCAAAGGCCGTCAACGCAAAAATGGGCAGAGTCGGGTCAGTTTGGCGAATGTGGCGCGTCACCGCCAAGCCATCGATCCCCGGAAGTTGGATATCGACAAGGATTAACTGGGGTTGCCATTCTTGCCAGAGCGCGATCGCCATCTGACCATGGGTTGCCGCCTTCACGCTAAACCCGATCGACTCCAACAAATACGTCAGCAGAAATCGGTTATCGGCTTCATCTTCCACAATCAAAATCTGCGGTGACACTGTTCCCGATGCTAAACCGACGATCTGCTGCAACTGCACCGCTGTGTCCGGGGTTAACGCACAAGACGACGCTGAAGCATAGTCCCACAAGGGCAATTGGAAGAAAAACGTAGACCCTTGCCCTTCGACACTCTCCACCTCAATGTTGCCCCCCATCAACTGCACAAACTGCTGACTAATGGGCAGCCCCAACCCCGTGCCATCCGGAGACTGACTCTGTTGCGGCTCTTGGGTAAACGCTTCAAAAATCCGGTCTAGGGCCGAGTCCGGCAGACCGCAGCCCGTATCCTGCACCTCAAACCGCAGCGCACACCCCTGCGGGACTTGCGCCAACACACGGGTTACTTTCAGTTTCACCCTGCCATGCACCGTAAATTTAATCGCATTGCCCACAAGATTGATCAGCACTTGCCGCAGTTTGCGCTGGTCTTCGTAGATATATTGCGGCACATCCGGCGCGATCTCGATCTCGAAGAGGGTGTCTTGGGTTTCGGCCTTCAGGTTCAACATGGAATACAGCATATTGACCAGGTGATAGAGATCGAATTCATGGCGCTCTAGGGTAAGCTGCCCGGCTTCAATTTTGGAGAGCTCCAACACGTCATTAATCAACATCAGGAGATGTTCCCCACTTTGGTTGATGATCTGGAGATGGCGTTTTTGGGTGGGGCTGAGGCTGAGATCGCTATCGAGGAGTTGGGCAAATCCTAAGACGGCATTGAGGGGGGTGCGGAGTTCATGGCTCATGTTGGCGAGAAATTGGCTTTTGGCCAGACTCGCAGCGTCGGCGGCGGTTTTGGCCACTTGGAGGGCTTCGGCTTGGCGACGGGCGTGCTCAAGGAGATAGGCCTGATGGAGTGCGATGCTGAGTTGATGACTGAGATGGAGCAGGATGGTGATTTCCGATGACCGCCAATGGCGGGGGCCACTGTTTTGATAGACCCCGACGAGCCCCCATAATTCGGAGCCGACAAAAATCGGCATAATCACGTAGGCTTTGGCATCGAAGCTGGCGAGAAATTCGAGATAGCAGGGGCTGAAGTTGGCCTGACTGACATCATTGACACACCGATAGTCCACCACGCTTTTATAGTCTTTCCCTTGGGTGTTTTGCAGATAGGTGTCGTTGATGGGGGGGCGTGGGTCGGGGGGGATGAGGGTCTGTAATGAGCAGCGGGAATGATGGATGAGGTTGCTTTGTAGGTACGCTTGGATGTTGGGTTCGTGGTGCATGGGTTGCCAGGGTTCAGCCACGGCTTCGGCGACGATAGTGCCGCTCCAATCGGTGTTGAAGCGATAAACGACGACGCGATCGCACTGCAATCGGGATCGCAGTTCTTGGCTGGTGGCGTTGAAGATGGTGGTGAGATCAAGGCTTTGGCGAATGCGGTTGATCGATTCGTTAATGAGGCGATCGCTCTCGGCAGCGGTCTGAATCGCGAGTTCCGCTTCTTTTTGGGCCGTAATATCCACCAACACCCCATCCCAGACCACCGTGCCATCGGCCTGGAGTTCCGGCCGAGAACTCCCCTGTATCCAGCGCAATTCTGTGCCTTTAAACCACCGCCACGCCTGCTGCCAAGGCGCAAGCGTGCGGGCCGACTCCTGGATTGAAGTCCATAACGGTTTGAGGTCTTCGGGATGCACCCATTGAAAAATCTCCCCCCGCAGCTCGGTCATTAACGTTGTGGCCGAGATGCCGATCAGGTCTTCACAACTAGGGCTGACGTAGGGAAAGGTTACCTCGCCCGTGGGGGATAGGGCCATTTGATAAATCATGCCCGGTACATTTGCCACTAAGGTTTCGTAGCGAGCGTGGCTTCGTTCGAGATCCTGTTGAATTTGGTGACGGTATTGATGGGCGGCCAGGAGTTCACCGAGGAGGATGAGCCAGTTTTGTTCTTCTTCGCTCCAATATTGAGGCAGTTCGCAGGCTTCGATGCAGAGAAAGCCGCGCGTTTTCTGGTTGTGGTTGAGGGGGATCAACAACAGCGATTGAATATCGGCTAGGCGCATCAAGTCGCGATCGCCCGCCGCTTCTGGGGGCATGGCCTCCACCCAAGGTACATAAAACGCCTGGTGCGGCGATGCCTGTAAGGCCGCCAGGGTATAGGTAAAGGGTGATACATCGAGACGCTCGACCACAGGACAAGCCCACTCCGGTTTCGTCCAACGGTGCAGAATCCGCCAAGCCGCTCGATCCTCGGAATCAAGCCAAAAGAGATAGGCGCGATCGGCCCGAATCTGGGCCGCCGTCTGCGCCAAAACATCCCCAAAACTCTCTTGGAGAGGCGCATTTAGCAATTGTCGGGAAAAGTTCGCCATCATCGCCGCTAGGGTGGCTTGATGGGCAAGGCGATCCGTTGTCAATTGGTGTTCGAGTTCGAGGGCGATCCGTTCTGCCACTCGATGCAGGGCGGTGATCTGAGTAGCGGTGAGGTGCAACGGCTGCATATCTATGAGCACCAACGCCCCGATCACCTCCTGCCCTGAGCTATGTAAGGGTGTACCGAAATAGCCGTTGGCTGCGATCGCTGCGAATCCGGGTGCTTCGGGAAAGTGGGTTTGCACATCTGCCGGAATCAAGCAGGTTTCCCCCTGCATGACGCGGGCTGTGGGGCATCGGGCAATGTGACAGATGTGATTCTCGATCCAGGTTTCACCCGCCCACCAGAGACGCGATCGCACCTGCAACGGTTGCGTCCCCCAAGTCTGACAGATCGCCACATGGCACACCTTAAAGGCGTGGGCCAAATCCCGCGTGCAGGCCCGAAAAAAGTCATCCCCCGCCGTTTGCCCCCACTGCGTCAGCAAGCGGTCTACCATCAATAAACTCCCGCTCTGGCTCTGATTCGCAGGGATGCCCAGCCGAGCCTGCACGCGCACCACCAACTCCGCCGGGTTACAGGGTAGGGTGAGATAGTCCACCACCCCCCGCTGAAATGCCGCTACTTTTAAGTCCGTGCGATCGCACGGACTCAGCATCAACACCGGCACACCCCAACCCCACACCGCTTCATCCGGCAACTCCTCCCCAACCCACACCACCAACGCCCCATCCTCAGGCAGCGGCGGCAACTCATTCGGGGTGATCACCACAACGTGATAGCCTTCCCGCTCCAACGCCACAATCTCGCCGTGATGATCATCAGCAGCAGGATCAACCCAGAGAATACGAGCAAACCAAGACGATGATTGCATGGTGGTATTACGTGTTGATAAGCATGGGCGGTCAGGAGATCATCGTAAACAACTTCAATGGTTTAACAACACTGGTACTTCGCTGACTAGACTGACAGGATGAATCGGAATCAACAACACTCAAAAAATAATCAGGATGTTTTCACTGCTCGTCACCCGTCAAACATTACCTCGCAGCACGGTTGCTAAGACTCTGAGGCGCATAATACTACAGTTGCTAGTGAAGATCGTGTTAGAAGATTAAGAAATAGTAAGAATTTTCTATTGGTGCATACCGTAGATTATCATGTCAAGATTTCATTACCCATGATCATACAGCAGATGGCGAACGGGTGAAAACACTCTCCGTAACGATTAATCTTGAGTGTCTCATTCTTCGGATTTAATGATGCGTGAGCCTCACCAAATCAGCTTCCCCGTGTGGCATCCTACACCCCATGCGTTGCACTATCTATCGATTCAAGTCATTGAAATAGTTGTTTCTGCAACGAGATCGCACCATACATCGAAATACATATCGAATGTATTAGGCCAACCCTAAACGCATGAGGGTTTTTTGTAATGTTTGCAGTTCTACGGGTTTGGCTAGATATTCATCTGCGCCCAGCATCGTTCCCCATGTTTTATCCACTTCTGTGCCCTTGGTGGAACAAATGACCACGGGGATTTTTTTCGTATCAGGACTGCCTTTCAGTTCTCGACAAAACTCAAAGCCACTTTGTCCGGGTAAAATAACATCCAAAAAGATAATACTTGGCGATCCGCTGATGAGCTTATCTTTCGCTTCTTCTACGCTAGAGGTGCTAATCACATGAAACCCGGCAGCCATGAGAGAGCGTGCCATATATTCGCGATCGGTGAGGCTATCTTCGACAATTAACGCACTTTTCATAAGTTAAATTTTAAATACAGCGATGCTGGGACTGTGATTTACCCGCTATTTTAGCCTGAATGCTTGTCTGATTCGACGCGCCGGGGGAATGAGGGCGCAAAATTCATCGCCCGGCCGGTCTGAAATGCTCTGGGTTTCACCGGCTGGAGACTGAGGGAAAGCGGTCTGAGCGGTTTGGAGATGGGGTCTAGGGGTGTTTAGGGTGAGGGAGCGGCGGCCAGGGGCAAGAAGAGTTGAGAGCGATGGTTTTGGCCGGACTGGAGGGTGAGGGTGATGATTTGGGCGGTGGCGAGGGAGGGGTGGTCGGCGGGGTGGGCATGGCCGGTGTTGATGGGGTAGGCGGGGAAGTTGGCGAGGCTGATGCTGAGGCGGAGGCGATGGCCGGGGGGAAACTGGGCACAGGTGGCTTGGAGGGGGATGCGGATGGGGGTGCTGACGGTGTTGTGAAGGTGGACGTAGCCTTGGGCAAGGTTGTAGACGGAGCCGTCGGGCTGGACTTCGGAGAGGATGGCGCAGAGGTCGTAGCTGGGGGTGCTGGCGGTGCAGTGGAGTTCGACGATCGCTTCTCCGGCAATGGTGAAGGGCTCGGTGAGGGGATCGGTGGTGTAGGTGAGGATGTCGGTGCGGTCGTCGAGGTGCGATCGCTCCCGTGAACCGGCGGGCTGGCTGGCATGGCCGCCCCAACTGGGGACGGGTCGCCAGGGGTCGTGGATCAGGATGTCCTGTTGATCCGGTAGGGTTTCGGCGCTGACGGGGGTGAGGTGTCCGGCATCGTCGCGGGTGCTGGCGAGGCCGTTGCTAGTCAGGGAGAGGAATTGATATTGAGCGGGGGGGAGGTCGGCGAAGGATTGCCATTCGTTGCGGCCAAGGGTGAAGAGGCAGACGGGGTCGTTGGTGAGGAGGCCGGTGTCTTCGCCTTTGAGGAAGTGGTCAAACCAGCGAATTTGCAGCGCATCGACGGGATTGTTGGCGGCGGGGCCATAGTTGCGATCGCCGACGCGCCGCCCCCAGGGGAGATGACCCCAAGGGCCGATCAGGAGCAATTGCGGGGTTTGACATTGCGATCGCATCTGGCGATACAGGCGCAGATTTCCCCGCAGGTAGGGGTCAAACCAGCCGCCAATGTGGAGCATGGGCAGATCCACTTCGCCCAGTTGCGGTTGAAAGGTGTGCCAATAGTCATCGTTGCGGGGATGGTTGAGCCATTCAAAATAAAACGGCGCGTATTTTTGCAGGCTTTCGTAAAAATGGGTCGGGGCGTGGGTGACGGGCAACAGCCGCGCCGCTTGATAGAGGGTGTCAAAGGCGGCGTGATCTCCCTGGCGACGGGCGGTTTCGGCGGCCAACTGCACCGCCCAGCCGAGATTGCCTTGCAGACAAAAGGCCCCATTTTCATAGACCCAATCGTGATAGAGGTCATAGCCCACCATGGCGGGCGCGATCGCTTTCAAGGCCTCCGGTTTCGTTTGGGCTGCGTAAAGTTGTGTCATCCCCTGATAGGAAAAGCCATACATCCCCACCGCGCCACTGCTGCCGGGCAGGGTCGCCGCCCAATTCACCGCATCGTAACCATCCTCCACTTCATGGCGAAACAGGTCAAACTCCCCGTCCGATGTGCCGCGGCCGCGTACATCTTGGATCACCACCAGATAGCCCTGGTTGGCGTACCACTGGGGC
>CAZCWE010000099.1:6320-9213 GCA_964502285.1 uncultured Spirulina sp.
CGCATAGACGACGGTAGAAGCGATCGCTCGTCCATAGGGTTGGCGCATCAACAGCACCGGATAGGTCCCCTCAGCCTCCGGACGATAGACATCCGCATCCAAGCGCACCCCATCGCGCGTGTGCATGGATCGAGTTTCGCAGCAAATGTTTAGGCTCAATGGTCTTGACTCCCCAAGTTTGACAAGCTGTCTTTTGACAGGCGATCGCAATATCTCCACAATCGTACCGTTAAACCTTCTCTCACCCCATCCCATGCACACCGATCACGACAAACCAAAACTCATCTCGATCGGAATTGCCCCCATCGGCATCATCTCCATCGGCATCGTTCCCATGGGCATTATCTCCATCGGGGCGGTTCCTATGGGTCTCCTGTCTCTCGGAGCTGTGGCTATGGGCGTCTTCTCTGCCGGGAGCGTTTCCATGGGCGTTATCAGTGCCGGCATCCAATCCATGGGCGTTGTCAGTGCGGGCCCCATGGGCATGGGCAACATCCGCGCCCCTTTCCCTCTCATCTTCCCCGTCAACCGTGCCCATGACCCAGTGCATGGTGATCATGCTGAACCCACCGAAGATGCCATGGATGAGATGGACGCGATGGAGCATGAGGGTCACAGCGAGGAATAGGAGACTTTTTTCAGAGAGGTGCGATCGCAGCCCCCCAGGCCATCGGCGTATAATGAAGGGCTAACCCGTCAGCGGGTTAGCGTCGCACCAGATAACACGGCATGGCAAAATCCCAATCCGAAGGCATCAAAATCATCACCGACAACCGCAAAGCTCGGTTTCTCTACGAAATCATTGAAACCTACGAAGCCGGCATCGCCCTCGTCGGCACCGAAGTGAAATCTATCCGGGCCGGTCGCGTCAACATTCGCGACGGCTACGGCTTCATGCGCAACGGTGAAGCCTGGCTTCTCAACGTCCACATCTCCCCCTACGATGCCAGCGCCGCCTACTTCAACCACGACCCCCGCCGCTCCCGGAAACTCCTCCTCAAAAAACAAGAAATCAACAAACTGATCGGCAAACTCGAACAGCAAGGCCTCACCCTCGTCCCCCTGAAACTCTATTTCAAACGCGGCAAGGTGAAAGTCGCCCTCGGCCTCGGTCGCGGTAAAAAACTCCACGACAAACGCGAAACCGTCAAAAAACGCCAAGACGAGCGCGACATCCGCCGCACCCTCAAACAATTTTGATCGTTTTCTCCGCTGCTCCACTCCTGACGGGGACAGCCCCACCTGGGGTTAAAACCCCAGGCTCATCGCAAAAGTGGGCTAACGCCCACTGCGACCGAAAATTCCAGAACCCGTTTTAACGGGTTTGAGCTATGAGCCAAGAACTTGAGTTCTTGGCGGATGAAGCCCCACTGGGATGCTTCCGAGGTGCGCTGCGCCGAAGCGACGTTAAGTAAAGCGGCAGGGTTGTGCTAAGGCCCGCTGTAAGAGGGTTTGATAGGCGCGATCGCCCACCACATAGGCCCCGAACCGTTCGAGGTGGGGGTTTTGGAGCTGGGCATCAAAAAGGGTGAACTGGCGCGATCGCAAATGTTCCACCAGCTTCACCATCGCCACCTTTGACCCCTCCGGGATGTGGAAAAACATCGACTCGCCAATGAACGCGCCCCGAATCGCCAGCCCCAAAATCCCCCCCGCGAGGCGATCGCCCTGCCACGTTTCAAAACTATGGGCCCAGCCCGCCCGATGCAATTGTAGATACATCGCCTGGAGTTCCGGCGAAATCCAGGTCGTATCCCGATCCGCACAACCGGCGCACACCGCCTCAAAATCCCGATCGATCGCCACCGTGAAGCGATTTTGATTCAGCGATCGCCGTAACGACTTCGGAAATCGAAACCGCCCATCGAGGGGAATCAACGCCCGCTTTTGGCTCGTATACCAGCCCAGTTCCCCCTGCTCATCCGCCATCAGGAAATAGCCCTGGGAATAACCATCAATAATCGTCGCCGTATCAATCTGCATCCTTACCCATTTGCGTCACGCCCAACGACCCGCCCGAACCACTCAACCGCCCCTGCACTCAAAGCCCATGATGATACCATGGTTATTTGTAGGTTGTAGTGACAGCGCAACAACACTCAACGCGCTCCATTGCCCACATCACCGTTTTATAATCGAAAACCACCGCTCACCCATGGGGCTGTTTTAAGAGGTATGTTTAAAAACTTATTTGGCGATCCCAACGCTCGCAAACTCAAGAAATTTCAACCCCTTGTGGCTGATGTCAACGCCATCGAAGAAGACATTCAAGCCCTATCCGATGATGAGCTACGGGGCAAAACCCTGGAATTCAAAGCGCAACTCGCCAAAGCTCGCACCGACTTAGAACGCAGCGACATCCTCGATGATATCCTCCCCGAAGCCTTTGCCGTCGTTCGAGAAGCCGGGATACGGGTTTTAGGGATGCGTCACTTTGATGTGCAGTTGATCGGCGGCATGGTTCTCCACAGCGGTCAAATCGCCGAAATGCGCACCGGGGAAGGGAAAACCCTCGTGTCCACCCTACCCGCCTACCTCAACGCCCTCAGCGGCCACGGTGTCCACGTCGTCACCGTCAACGACTACCTGGCCCGCCGCGATGCCGAATGGATGGGGCAAATTCACCGCTTCCTGGGGTTGAGCGTTGGGTTGATTCAAGCGGGGATGAGTCCGGCAGAACGGAAGAAAAACTACGCCTGCGATGTCACCTACGCCACCAACAGCGAACTGGGGTTTGATTACCTGCGCGACAACATGGCCACCGCCATGGAAGATGTGGTGCAGCGGCCCTTTAACTATTGCGTGATTGACGAAGTGGATTCGGTGCTGATTGATGAAGCCCGCACGCCGTTGATTATTTCGGGCCAAGTGGAACGCCCCACGGAAAAATATC
>CAZCWE010000099.1:9223-11220 GCA_964502285.1 uncultured Spirulina sp.
GACGTACCACTCGTCGGAGGCGGCGGCCCACCACTTCGACGAGGTCCCGGTCCACCTCGTGGACTCCTTCGGAGCCTCGCTCCTCACCGGGCTCATGGCCCTCAAGGCCACGGAGATGGCCGCAGCCAAAGCCGAAGAACTGCTCGGTGTGACGGATTTGTATGACCCTGAAGATCCTTGGGCGCATTACATTTTTAACGCGATCAAAGCGAAGGAACTGTTTATCCCGGATGTGAACTACATCGTCCGCGATGACGAGATCGTGATTGTGGATGAATTTACCGGCCGAGTTTTGAAGGGTCGCCGCTGGAGCGATGGCCTGCACCAAGCGATCGAGGCCAAGGAAGGGGTGAAGATCCAAAATGAAACCCAAACCCTCGCCACGATTACCTATCAAAACTTCTTCCTGCTCTATCCGAAATTGGCCGGGATGACCGGGACGGCGAAAACGGAAGAGGCGGAATTTGAGAAAATCTATGACCTCCAGGTGACGATTATTCCCACCAATTTGCCCACCCGCCGCTATGACATGGCGGATGTGGTCTACAAGACGGAAGAGGCAAAGTGGAAAGCCGTGGCGATGGAATGCCAAGAAATGCACGAACTGGGCCGCCCGGTGTTGGTGGGCACGACGAGTGTGGAAAAGTCGGAAGTCTTATCGAAGTTGCTGCAAGGCTTGCAGATTCCCCATAACCTCCTCAATGCGCGGCCGGAAAATGTGGAGCGGGAATCGGAAATTGTCGCCCAAGCGGGCCGCAAAGGAGCCGTGACGATCGCAACCAATATGGCGGGTCGCGGGACGGACATTATCTTGGGGGGGAACTCGGACTATATGGCCCGCCTCAAGGTGCGGGAATACCTGATGCCCAAGATTGTCATGCCGGAAGACAAGGAATTGATGGTGACCGTGCCGGGGACGAAGCCGAAGCGGAAGTCCGCCCAAGGCTTTGGGGAGGAGGCCAAGCCGCCGAAAACCTGGAAAGCCTCCTCGGATATTTTCCCGACGCAGTTGTCCAGCGAGACGGAGACGCTGCTTAAGGATGTGGTGGCCTTGGCGGTGCAGCAGTACGGCGAGCAGAGTATGCCGGAATTGGAAGCCGAGGAGAAGATTGCGATCGCGGCGGAAAATGCCCCCGTTGATGATCCGGTGCTGGAAAAACTGCGGGAAGTCTACAATGCGATCCGCCGCGAATACGAAACCCTCACCGGCAAAGAACACGACGAGGTGATCCAACTGGGTGGTCTCCATGTGATGGGGACGGAACGCCACGAATCTCGCCGGATTGATAACCAACTCCGGGGCCGCGCCGGTCGCCAAGGTGACCCTGGTTCGACGAAGTTTTTCCTCAGTTTGCAGGATAATTTGCTGCGGATTTTTGGGGGCGATCGCGTGGCCGGTTTGATGAATGCCTTCCGCGTCGAAGAAGATATGCCCATCGAATCCGGGATGCTGACCCGCTCCCTCGAAGGCGCACAGAAAAAGGTGGAAACCTTCTACTACGACACCCGGAAACAGGTGTTTGAATATGACGAAGTGATGAACAACCAACGCCGCGCCATCTATGCCGAGCGGCGGCGCGTCCTCGAAGGCTTCGACCTCAAAGAACAGGTGATCGGCTACGCTGAGCGCACCATGGACGACATCACCGACGCTTACACTAACCCGGAATTGCCCCCCGAAGAATGGAAACTCAATGATCTCGTTGGCAAAACCAAGGAGTTTATCTACCTCCTCGCCGATCTAGAGCCGAAACACCTCGAAGACATGACGATCGGGGAAATTAAAACCTTCCTCCATGAAGAAGTCCGCAAAGCCTACGATCTCAAAGAACACCAAATCGACAAAATCCAGCCCGGCCTGATGCGCCAAGCGGAGCGGTTCTTTATCTTGCAGCAAATTGATACCCTCTGGCGGGAACACCTCCAAGCCATGGATGCGTTGCGGGAGTCGATCGGGCTGCGGGGTTATGGTCAAAAAGATCCGCTGATCGAATACA